>CAZLZP010000071.1:0-7371 GCA_964564045.1 uncultured Rickettsiales bacterium | reverse complement strand
AATTGATTTCAGTAACGTTGATAGCGCAAAGCTTGTGCTAACTGATGAGATTTTAAAAAAGAAGAAAACTAACTAACTTAAGGAGTAAACTATGGCTTATGCGTTTTCAATTACTGGTGGTTTAGAAATTCTGCAGGTTGCAGAGGCTGTTGCCAGAGAAAAGAACTTAAAAAGAGAAGTGGTAATGCACGCTCTTGAAACTGCGGTTGTTTCTGTTGCCCGTAAAAAATACGGTCATGAACTTAACATTCGCGCGGTGATATCTGAGAAAGATGGCACGATAAAAATTTTCCGTGATCTTGCTGTGGTAGAAAACCCGGAAGACCACAACACGCAAATTTCCCTGAAATATGCTAAGCAAATTAAAGCTGATGCGGAACTTGAAGAAGTTATCTCTCAGGAATTACCTCCTATCGATTTCGGCCGCGTTGCAGGACAAACCTTCAAACAGGTTCTAATGCAGAAGATACGTGACGCTGAACGCGAAAGAGAATACGAAGAGTTCAAAGATCGCGTTGGCGAGATTGCAACCGGTACAATTGAGCGTATCGAACATAATGGCGATCTGCTTATCAACTTCGGTAAAACTGAAACCATTCTTCCGAAAGATCAGCTTATACCTAGAGAAAGCTACAGAAAAGGTGACCGTATCCGCGCTTACATCACTGATGTTCGCCGTGAGAAAAAAGGCCCGCAAATTTTCCTTTCACGTATCTGCAACGAATTCCTTGGTGCACTTTTTGCACAGGAAGTTCCTGAGATATATGATGGCTTGGTGAAAATTAAAGCTATCGCCCGTGACCCAGGCAGCCGCGCTAAGGTTGCTGTAATCTCGGAAGATAACGGCGTTGATCCGGTTGGTTCATGCATCGGGCCACGCGGTATACGTGTAACTTCGGTTTACAACGAACTGCAAGGTGAGAAAATTGATATCATTCAATGGAGCAACGATCTTGCTACTTTGGCGGTGAATGCGATAGGTTCTAAAACGCGCGATTCAGTTGTTGAAGTAATAAAAATAGTTATCGATGAAGATAATAACAAAGTAATAGCCGTTGTTCCTGATGAACAGCTAAGCCTTGCTATCGGCCGTCGTGGTCAGAACGTGCGCCTGGCTTCTGAACTTATCGGCTGGAACATTGATATTCACTCTGAATCTGGTGATGCAACTAAATCTGTTGAAGATTTCCAAAGACTTTCAAAAATGTTCAACGAAGCGTTGGATGTTGAAGAAGTTATTGGTCAGCTACTTGCTTCTGAAGGCTTCACTTCCCTTGAAGAGGTTGCTTTCGTTGAGAAGAACACACTACTTGATATTGAAGGTTTTGAAGAGCAACTTGTTGATGAACTTCAGAAACGTGCGAAGGAATATCTTGAAGCGAACCCTACAAAGGTTGAAGAGAAGAAAGCAGCTATCGGGCCACGCAGGAACAGTAACCGCGCATTCGGCAGTGCATTCAATGCACTTGGCCTAAGCGAGGAAGTTGTTACCAAGTTGAACGAGAACAACATTCGTAACATTAACAACCTTGCTGATTTGGCTAGCGATGAACTTGTTGAATTACTTGGTGCTGAAACCATGACCGAAAAAGAAGCAGGCGAGATAATTATCGCAGCCCGCGAAAAAGCCGGCTGGTTCCGCGAAAGAAAACCTAGAAGCACCTTCACCGGTGGAGCTGGGAATAGATATAACTAGTACTTACTACCTTTCCGGAAAAGAAAAACCCCGCTAATTGCGGGGTTTTTTTATTGTTAAATTATTGTTTTGTAGAGCGTATAGTTATTATACTTTACTTATCGGCAAAATTTAGTAGAAACCCTTCACAGTATGAGACTCCGTAGCTCAGCTGGATAGAGCAACGGATTTCTAATCCGTAGGTCACAGGTTCGAATCCTGTCGGAGTCGCCAACTTTTAAAAGGAACTTTATGAAATTGACGACTTTAAAACAGATCGAAAAATCTCAGACGCTACTTATAAATGAGCAGTCGCGTATTATGGAAAAAGATGGTGTTGATATCATTAAATTCGGTTTCGGACAAAGCCCTTTCCTGCCACCTAAACATGTTATTGAAACACTGAAAGCAAACGCCCACCTGAAAGATTATGCTCCGGTTCAGGGTATTGAAGCCCTGCGCGATGCAGTGGCAAAATTCCACGCAAAAGTTGATGGGCTTGATATTACCAAGAATGATGTGTTCATTGCCCCCGGCTCTAAAATTTTAATTTACTCGGTACTAGCAAGCTTTGAACACGCTGATGTTCTTGTGCCTGCTCCGGCTTGGGTTTCGTACATTCCGCAAAGCTACCTGGCAAACCATAATGTAATTCCGGTTGAGTGTACTTTTGAGGAGCGCTGGAGAGTTAACCCGGCCAACCTTGAACGCGCCCTTGCGAAAAAGAAAGATAAGAACACTCCTACAGTTATAATAATTAACTACCCGGGAAACCCAGATGGCCTAACTTACACGGCTGATGAGCTGAAAGCGATTGCGGATGTTCTGCGCAAGCATAATGTTCTAGTTGTTTCTGATGAGATCTATTCGCTGCTTACGCATAACGGCAAGCATACTTCTCTGGCAAAATTCTACCCTGAAGGAACTATTGTTACTGGCGGCCTTTCTAAATGGGCCGGCGCCGGTGGCTGGAGGTTAGGCATTGCACTACTTCCGAAAGATATCGACAAAGACTTCAAAGAAACAATGCTTGGTATTGCTTCAGAAACTTATTCGTGCGCAACCCTGCCGGTACAAATGGCGGCTATTGAAGCTTACCAGCTAGATAACGCAGCGGTAAAAGAATATATTGAAGGCCAGCGTAAAATAATAACTGCGCTTGGTAACTACGGAACTGATGTACTTAGCAAAGCTGGCGTGCGTTTACACAAGCCAGAAGGCGCCTTCTACATCTTCCCAGATTTCAGCAATTTCAAAGATGCGTTCGCGAAAAAGGGCATTAAAACTTCTAACGAAATGTGTACAGCGCTGCTTAAAGATACCGGCGTTGCACTTCTTCCGGGAACTGCGTTCGGCATGAAGCCAGAAAGCCTAACGGCACGTTTGGCATATGTTGAATTCAACGGAACTCAGGCCCTTGAAGACCTGAAAGGCCACACGGCTGATGAACTTCTAACCACCACTTTAAAGAAATCGAAGGACGGCTTCGATAGAATGGTTACTTGGGTTAAAGGATTTTAACAGCCAAATTGAGGCCCTTTGCCTTTTGCAAGTTCTTTTCCCAATCTCTCTAGGAATGCCATAAAAGGCTTCGGCTCGTTTAGAGCGTTAGCTTTGATATAATTAATAGTATAAATCATTTCGTCTTTATCTACTATGTGCTTCTGCCCTGTCTGGCTTTGTTCAACATTATTTAATATCCCTTCCATTGCTAACTTAAGATCCAATTTAGGAGACCAATTACGTTTATCGTCACTGAAATCGAATTCGCTTTCATGCAAATATTTCTTCAGATATTCTAGGTTTTCCCTGAAACCCTTTATCTTCGAAATAGTATACTCATCTTTATGAGAAAGAAAGCTAGGGGGGGCCTCTTTTAAATCACTTTTATACAGTTGCTCAAAATACTCCAGAAAAGAGGTATCTTTGCCATTTGTCTTAAGAACCTCCTTATTAAAACCCAAAAAATGTAACATTCTTCCTGGTGATAACTCCTGCAAATTTCCAACCCATTGTTTATCTTTACCATCTACTGTAAAAATTTTTAAAGCACGTTCCTTATATTCTTTGTTTTTCTCAACTTTGTTAAAAAATTTACTATAAGGCATAAATTTTCCACTTGAGTACACTTGCAGCTTATCCTGCGCGGCAGAACTTAAGATATCTAAAAGATTTGATACTGAAGATAAACTCATAGAGGTAGTTGCAGCAATCCTTTCAACTCCTTTTATTGGGGCTACTTTCAAACCGGCCGCCTCGATACCAAGTGCATTCAATGCTTCAGAAATAACTGCTTTTGGCCCATTCTTCTGGTCAAATAACTCAGCCCGTGCGATAGCCTCTCTCAACTCTCCCACCCCTCTGGAGAAATCTTCGAAGCCAGGTAGTTGGACTATTTTTTTTAAAACATTTGGACTTAATATGCGCATATTTTTTTACTAATTGTTTGAATTATAGCACAAAAAGGTTAATTAAACGTTAACCGATAAAAATATTCTCAAAAATAAGGTTATTTTTCTTTAACTTCAACAACTTACCCAACCGCAACAGTGGACCTAAAAACGCCCCAGAACACAATAAAATAGTAGACTATAAGGGTAAGTTATTCTATAAAATGCGCTTTGTGATTTGAGACAAGTTATTTATTTTTTAACCGAAAAATGGTATTTGAATGTCGACGCTTGAAAATAAGATAGTAGTTCCCGATACAGTAGTAGATTCCAATAACGATATAATGATGGTGCTAGGCACGCCAAATATGCCTAAGGTTAAAACCCAGCTTCAAGAGTATTACAACGAAGAAGAAATAAATACCATGACGAACGCAGGCGTTTTTGAACGCATGAAGTTCGGCATTAATCCTTATTATAACGCCATTGTTACAGGCGGCGGCTTTACCCCGAAAGATGGCAGCCCTGCCCTTCCTAACATGCCTGCCAGTGAACCTGTGCGTAACCTGGTTGTGCCAGTTATTGCGGAAGTTACCAGCGGCCTTGAAGGCGATAAAGACCCTTCCAACCAGAATAAATATGCTCCGAAAGAGCTTGGCCAGGTTGCCATACACAAATATGAAGAAATAGTACTTGGTTACGTTGCAAAGGCTTGCAGCGCCCACTGTCGTTACTGCTACAGGCTTGATCTTTTCAGCGGCAAAACCGATAAAGGCGTGGTTTCTGCTGAAGAAGTACGCGATTACATAATGAAGTTCAACCAGGCCATTGTTGATAATAACGGAATCAACCCAAATACCGGCAAGAAGGGCTACCCTGTGCGTGAATTCCTGCTTTCCGGCGGCGACCCAATGGTGCTAACAAATAAAAAGATATATCGTTACCTAGCGGCTGCGGCTGAAGCCGGCGTTGATACAGTTCGTATCGGCACGAAGGAACTTGCCTTCCGCCCAATGCGCTTTGATGATAACTTTGTTGCCATGCTTAACATATTCCATAGCGTGCACCCTAACGTTCACGTTAACATTGTTAGCCACTTTACCCATGCTGATGAATTTTTGGAACGCGATGCAAACAATAAATATATTCAGCCAACAAGAAGTACTTACAAGTGGCTAGATGCAGTTCGTGAACCTGTTAAAAAATTACAGGCGCTGCACTTTGTTTCTATTGAAAACCAAACTCCGGTTATCAAACACATTAACGATTCGGTTGAAGCACTTCACCTTCTGCACAAAGAACTTCGCAGAAATAACATTAAGCCGAAATATATTTTCAACTGCCGCCATATTGAAGGCTATAAAGCATTTGCAGTTCCGGTTGAAGCTGGCTGGAAAATGCATAACGAAGCGATGAAAGGCCTGAGCGATACGGCAAAAAGCCGTTTCGTGATGAGCGCTGAGAACGGCAAGCTTGAAATTGTTTCTATAACTGATGAACTTCCGAAAGAAATCGCCAGCCAGATTCCTGCTGATAAGCGTGAGGCTGTGCAGGCACTTCTGGGTGATGGTATTATAGTTTATAAAGTTTACCGCTCGCCTTCTCCGAAGCAAACGCGCGGCGACCTGATAATTGCTAAACGTAACCCTGAAGCCCTGTGGATAGATGATTACGAAGACAGAATTATTTACGATGGCAGATTAAGCGGCCTTGAAAAATTTGGCGGGCTTATAAAGCTTTTGGCTGGCAGCAACCTGAATGATGTTAAAAAAAAAGTAGTTAACGGGTAGTTACCGTTTCGAGAACACCGTACCCACCAGCAGGCCGATGGAAAGTGCCATGAACACACTTATAAGGCCGTATAGCAGCGGGCGCTTCAAGGCCATGTCGCTGATGAACGCTTCAACGCCAACCTTATCTACCAGCACCGGCATTGTCTGGTAAAACTTCAGGTTACCATCGTTGAACAGATATACATCCAGGTTATATAAACCCTTACTGATGTTCTTCGGGAATTTAATGAATGACCTGAAAAGATTCTCACCCCAGAAAGATATTTTTGAATCTTCGGTGGAATACAGCCCCTTGCTTTGCATTAGCTTAATAGCGGAATCACGTATCTCGCCCTCTTCCATCAGCCCAAGTTTATCTTTACCGTAAATATAAATGTTATCTTCACCTATCTGCAGTTTTTTCAGCAGGTCTTCGTTCTGCACGCTTGTAAGCGGCTTCATGGAAGCAACAGAATAAAATGAATAAACATCTTTCAGGCGGATGTTCTGCACGTTTGTCCAAACGCCGAATATACGCCCCTTCTTACGCAGTATCTGCCTTTCTTTCGGGCCACGGACAACTATTACAATATTCCCCGCATCTTCTCGCGCACCATAAACAAGAAGATTCGCACCCTTGAAGCTTTGATCGATATCTATCTGGCGCGGGTTTACATCGGCTATTAAAGCACGGGAATATGAAGCTTCAGGAAGTAAAAGTAGAAACAGAATTAGTGCAACTAATCTTTTCATTATTCAGCCAGTTTTTCGATTGTATAAATTTCACGAGGCTCGAAGAATAGCCCCACCGCCAGCCTTATGCATAGTGAAAGTATAAGCAGCGCAAGGAAGAAACGAAGTTTTTCCGCGCGTATTTTTGTGGCAAGGTGAGAGCCTATCTGCGCGCCAACCACTCCGCCAAGTATAAGTATAAAGGCCAGCAGCATATCTACCGTGTGCGTGTTAACAGAATGAAGTACGGTTACAAAACTTGTAGTGAAAATTATCTGGAACAGTGATGTACCAACCACCACATGCGTAGGCATTTTAAGCAGGTATAACATTGCCGGAATAAGAACGAAACCACCGCCAATACCCATTATGGAAACAAGTACACCGGAAACCACACCAACCATTATTGGCATAACGGCACTTACCTTTAATGCCGAAACCGGAAAATCTACCACATACGGTAATTCAATTTTTTTAAGATATAGTTTTAATTTAGTTAGCCACAATATTGTTTTTGTAACTGTCCATACATCGGTAATGGCAGAGGTTATAGCTTCTTCGGTTTTTGTTTTCTTGCGTTTAATAAGCAGCTTGCCGCTTTCAATGGCCATCATGCTGCCAATAGTGCCAAGAAAAACAACGTATATAACAGAAATGGTAAGATCTATCTGGCCGATAGATTTCAGTAACGAGAATATCAGAACGCCAATGTATGAACCTATAAGCCCCCCGCCCAGCAGGTATAACCCCATTTTAATATCGACCGCCTTGCGATACCAGTAATTAAGAAAACCCGTTACCG
>CAZLZP010000070.1:0-8202 GCA_964564045.1 uncultured Rickettsiales bacterium | reverse complement strand
TTGGCACGGCTTTAATTACGCCATGTTCAAATTCAACGATGCTATCGATCAGGTACTATTATCGCCATTGGCTAGGGTTTACAGCTTTGTGGTTCCTCAATGGGGCAGAGATAGAGTTTCCAATGTTTTCAAAAACTTAGGTGAGCCTTCAAATTTTGTTAACAGTATATTGCAGGGTGATGTTGAAGGTGCATTCAGGGCTTTCTGGCGCTTTGTTATAAATTCAACCTTCGGTATCGGCGGTATGGGTGATGTAGCGGGCGGCTTCGGCCTTTCTGAGAAGGAAAAATCATTCAGCCAAACCCTTGCTATTTATGGCATTGGTAGTGGTCCGTACCTGGTTGCTCCGCTACTTGGGCCATCCACCCCTCGTGATCTGGTAAGCTTCGGTGTGGCTACGGCTGCAAACCCGGCTTCCTATGTTGAATCTCCTGGGTCTTATATTCTGGGCGGCATGAACGCCGTTCAAACAAGGGAAGGGCTGCTTAGCCTTACTGACGACATGAGAAAGAACTCATTCGATCTGTATTCTTCATATAAAAGCGCTTACTTACAGAATCGTAAGAAAAAAGTACTTGGAACTATGGAATAGGCATTACGCTATAAAAGCCAAATCCCTGCTTGAATAAAAAAATATTTTATTTATAACGCCTTGTAGTTCGTGCTATAATGCGAACTAAGGGTTTTATAAAATTATGAAAAAAATAGTTCTACTATTCATTGCATTATTATTTGCTAATTCAGCGTTCGCTTCTACGCCAAAAGAATATGCCACAAGCGTTGCCGATCAGGTAGTTTCCATTATCGAATCTAAGGGCACTGATGAAGCAAAGGAACAAAGGCTTATATCTTTGTTCAAGCAGAATGTTGATACAAACTGGATGGGCAAATTCGTTATGGGCCGTTATTTCCGTCAGGCTGATAAAAAGCTGCAGAACAGGTATCTTGGTCTTTACGCTGATTATGTTATTTATTCATACATTCCAAAGTTCCGTTTGTATGCTGGCGAAAGAATGCAGGTTACACAGGTGATAGACGACAGCGAAGGTTTCTACACCGTTAAATCTGTATTGAATACCAAGGCATCTTCAACCGGAAAAGTATTTGTTGATTATAAATTAAAGAAATCTGCTGGCGCATTCAAAATTGTTGATGTGATAGGTGAGGGCGTTAGCCTTATAAACACCCAGCGGTCTGATTTCTCTACGCCACTTTCTGAAATGGGCGTTGAAGGATTCGTTAATAGGCTGGAAGAAAAAGTTAAGGTTCTTAAATCCACCCCTGCGGCTGATCTTTCAAATAAATCAGCTAAGAATTAATACTCTACCTTGCTATAGATACGCCTGGTTGTCGACTACGTGAAGAGAATAAGTCTCTAGACAATGGAACAAGTGATATGGTCGCTTTATCAATAGTAACATCACCGCAACCAAAATCTTTGTGAGAGCTTGTAGCACTTAAGGAGTTTAAGTAACTCAGCTCTCTTTTTATTAATCCACCTATCTTTCCTAAAGTTGCCGGGTTTGCATATCTAGCCATAAATCCTTTAGTCTGCTCTAGAGCGTCCGCATCAGGAGCAAATTTAACCCTCTCATCATTTTCGTGAGGTATTGAATCTAAAAAATGCGTGGGAATTATGTCTGGAATGCATATTAACCTTCTCATCAATCTTCTTACAAGATACGTATCGTCAGGACCCCATCCTTTTGTAAAACTTTCATCATACCCCCTTATGGAATAGAAATCTTCTTTTCTTACGGCTATTCTTCCACCACATCCCCTACCTCTTGGGTGAGTTACTCCTTTATCTTCTAATCTGAATACCCTTTTTGTAGCTGCATCGTTACATAAAAAAGTACCGGCGCCGCCATTAAAATATTGCGCTATATAAGTTGCAAAGCCTTTGCCGGTTGAATTATCTGCGTCTACATTACATAATATATGGCTTGGATCCCCTTGAAATTTTCCCTGCTCAGCTGCGATTCTATGAGCTATATTCTTAGCATGCGGATAATAAAACCCGTTTGCACTAGGAAACTCGGCAACCAATATTTTACCACTTTTGATTTCTTCAGGAAAAGTATCTTTTACCCATTTAGCAGTCCCATCAGGACAGCCATAATCTAGTATAACAAATTCAACATGTGGATAATCCGCGTTATCAGATAAGTTTTTAGGCAGAGTTTCTTTAAGGTGATGCAATCTACCTTTACACGTTGTACAAAAAGATATTTTTATTGGATCAGTCATTAACCCCTCGCACTGGCCATTATACATACAAATCAATAAGAAGTAAACCTAATACTCTATCTGAATATCGTATATCTTATCTTTCAGGCGCTCGATTATCTCTGAGTTGAAAGATATTTTTGAAAGCCCTTCTATAGCCTTCAGTTTTTTGCGGGTAGATTCCTTAGGGTCGGTGGAAGATATGGTTTCCAGATAAATAGAGCCAAGCTCGATAGATTGCGTTTCGCGCCAGGCTTTTTCGGTTATTGTTTTGGCCAGCTTTTCGTTCTTCATCTCTCGGCAAATGCGCAGTGCCAGCGCAATATATTCGTGCCTGTTCGGGTTAAACCCAAGGCTTTTATTCACGTATTTTAGCGCTTTCTCTAAATTCACTTTAAAGCCGCCTGCGGTGCCGTATATCTCTTTTGCTTTAATAAACCAAATGTCTGCCAGTTCTTTTTCAACATCAATGCTGTTATATTTATCAGCGAAAAACCTGTGCTTGTTCTTATATTTATTCAGAAACTCTTCAGCCTTATCGAACTTGTTGGCCTTTTTGTACAGTTCCAGCAGAGAGTGTGCGCCGTCTTTCGTTTTCGGCTTTAACCTGTAAGCTTCCTCGGCGTACGAAATGGCCTCTTCAACATCTCCCGCCTTAAACGCCGCATCTAACTTGCCCTTAATGGCAAAGAATTTCGTTTTTCCTTTCGCCATGAATTTATCGAAATAATCATCGGCCAGTTGCTTGTTACCATCTTCCTGTGCCACCTTGGCAATTAGCATCTGCGAAAGATTCTCTATCGATTTATTCTTTGATGGCGAATCTATAAGCTTGTGCGATATTTTCTTGGCCTGGTCAAAATCACCGGAAAGCAGCGCGGCATAACCTATCTGCAGGTCTTTCAAATTTTGTTCAACTTTATATTCTTTTAGTTTTTTACCCACGCGGGAAGGGAAGGTAATAAGTGTATATAGCAGCTGCAGAACAACCACCAAAAGTATCATTACAAATATCAGCGAAAATATAACGAACGCCACGCTGGTGGTTATCTGGTAACCCAGCCAAACCATGCTAATCTCGCCATTATTTTCCACAACCCAGTTAATGCCTAGTGAAATAAGCGCGGTAAAAATAAGAAATAATAATATTCTGAAGGTCATATCATTGCGCAGGCTGCCCCGGAATTTGTGGTGGCCTTTGTTGTTTAAGCTTTTCAATATCTTTAATTATGTTCTGAAACTGCTGATTAGTACCAGTTGCAGAAGTATCTTCCTTAATAACTTCAGCTTTTTTATCAACGCTTAGATCTATAACATCAGCGGGTTTTAAATTAGCAGCTGGAATTTTGGTCTGTGCTGCCGCTTTTGCAGCGTCATCGAATATTTTCTGGGCCGCATTGTTTATATCTTTGTTATCTTCTTTAATTTCCTCAACCTCTTTCCTTTCTACGTTTAGGTCTATAACATCATACGGCTTCGCAGGTTCAGCCGGAAGCTTAGCCTTCGCAGCATCTGCAGCTGTGTTGGCACTTTCATCGAATAGTTTTTTAATATCGGTGTTGTCTTTCACCGGGGTTGCCTTGTTATTTTCCTGCTCCTTTTGCTCCTGCTCATCTTCTTTCTTTTTAGCATCATCAATAAGTTTTTTAGCGTCGTCCGATTTGGTATCCAGAAGAATAGAGTTAGGCGCAGATTTCTTGTGCTCAGGAGTATCCGATTTGGTAAGTATAATAATGCTTATACGGTTATTTATATTTGCCTCAGGCTTTTTGGCGTCATACGGAACGTTATCTGCCCTGCCTTCAACGCGAGAGAACTGCTCGGGCTGCACGCCATTCTTTTCAAGGAATAGTCTGGTAGTGTTTGCCCTGTCAGATGAAAGCTCCCATTTTGTATATCCCGCTTTTTTAGATACAACCTGTGCAGAGCTTGTATGGCCAATTATTGCGTAATTATTAGGTACGTTCTTTAAAATTTTTGCCAGCTGGGTAAGAGACTCTTTAAGCTTAACCTTCATTACCGGGCTGTCTTTCTCGAACATGGCATTCCCCGATATATCTTTTATCTCTATTATAAGCCCTTCAGGTGTGCGTTTAATTTCCACGGTTCCTTCATCAATTCTTTTGTCTTTAACCATTTCATCAATGGCGGCTTCAAGCGCCTGTTCAGTTTTCTGAATTTTCTCCGATGCCTTTAGCTCTTCTGCTGTTTCGGTTGATAGCTGAGGGTTATCGGAAACGGCCTTATCTTCCTGCTGATCCTCGGTGCCTTTTTTCTGGGTGTCAGTTTCATTTATCAGAACCTGTATCTGCTCTTGTTCCTGCTGATTCGTCGTTTCAAGAATTTCAGTGGTAACCTTAGTGATAGGGCCTGTAGGAACGCCGCCGAAAACAATACCTTTATTTGTGTTCTTGTCAGCGCCTATACCATCTGAAAGAGCGCCTTTACCGCCACGAAAACCAATACCCATTTCATCTTTAACACCAACTGTTGGCGCGAAATAATCAGCCAGACCGGCAAGGTTTTCTGCCTCGGTGGCATTTAACAGCCACAGCAGCAGGAAGAAAGCCATCATCGCCGTTACGAAATCGGCATAGGCAACTTTCCATGCACCGCCGTGTGCGCCGCCGCTTACTTTCTTGATACGCTTTATAATTATCGTCTGGTTATTAAGTGTCATACCAAGACATTAGCAAAAGAAACGAAAAAAAGAATAAAAAACTATTTTTTAAAATAAACAGAGTACAGACTACTGGCTACAGAGTATTTATTACATCAACCCTGTGCCTGCATCAGCATCCGATATAAGCTGGTACTTCGCGCGGGCATCAAACAGCTGGTAGTGCCACCATTCGTTCTTATAGAAATCCCATCCGGCCGCGCTCATTATTCCCAGAAGAACAAGCCGGTTCTTTTGCGCATCAATGCTTATGCCTTGCGTTACTCCGTGGAAGGAAAGGGGGGTGAATGCATCAAATTCTGTGCCCATATCAAGTTCTTTTCCGCTTGAATATACCAGCGTAAGATCAATTGCCACACCGCGTGAATGCGCCGAACCTTTATCGGGTGGAGCCAGAAAACTTGGGTCAGGCGTATGGTCCCAAAGTATTTGCTGCGCCTCGGTTGGGCGATAGGCATCGAACACCTTGAATCTGAAACCAAGCTTTGCTGCTATATCTATCGCTTTTTTAAATTTTTCTAAGGCTTCGGTGTGCAGGTAGCAGGTTTGTTTCCTGTAAACAGGCTTGCCGGTAAAATTATCTGCCGTGCCATACTTAAGATCGATAACGATATTCAATTCTTTTTCTAGAATCTCAACCAGATTAAATTGCGAATATTTCATTTTACCTAGATTACGCCTTCTTCTTTAACTTTTTCCATATTCGCAGGGTTTTTGGTTTTTACCTTGCTGGCATCTATCTTTTCGCCTTTTCTTAAAGCTTCGCGAATTCTTTTGTTTTCTTCCTTAGCATCTACAACAGGTTCTTTTGGCTGGTTATAACCGAAAGGATCAACAATAGATTCCATCATGCCGCCTCTGTCTGTGCCGAATGCGCCTGTTTTTCCTTTATATTCTTTATCCACCGTTTTTCTGATAGAGCTATCAGCATCATTCGCATTCGCCTTGGCCAGTATTGCATTTTCTGCCACGGTGTTAGGCCTGCCTGCCTCTACAGATTCCCCATAAAGTGCTTTTCTGGCATTCTCGCTAGCCGCAATATGGCCTTCAACTTCCTTGGTTGGTTTTGGTAATTCTACAGCAGCGGTTGGTATAACAAGCTTATCTCTTGGCATCACCAGAAATTCATCAGGCGCTTCTTTTTCAATACCTATCTGTTTTCTAAAATCAGCGGCGGTGCATGAAGATAAGGAAGTTATTGCTAACAATAATAATAAAGATTTATTTTTCATTTTTTTTATCTTTTTTGAATGTGGATAGAATTAATAGAGCAGCTCCGATAAAAACGCAAGAATCGGCTACATTAAATGCAGGCCAATGTTTCCCTGCAACGTGAAAATCAAAGAAATCCGCCACTGCATCAAGCCTTATCCTGTCTATCAGGTTGCCGCTTGCCCCACCAATTATCATGCCAAAGCCGCTGGCTTCCAACTTGGTTTTTGCGCTTTTCATTAAAAAGAACAGTAATAATACTATTGTTGTGGTAAAGCCCATGAAGAAATAGTTACTGTATGCAAAGCCCTGGAACATACCAAAACTTATGCCGCGGTTCCAAACCATCACCAGGTTAAAGTACGAACTAACCTCAACATGCTTTACCTGCTCGAATTCAAATATCTCAAGCATAATAAACTTATGCAGCTGGTCTAGCACAAGGCAAAGCACGGCCATCTGCGTGCCTCTTTCAACTATTTTATCTTTCGATTGTTCCGACATCTTTTCTGATTTGCTCTCTTAATTCTTCAATACCTTGAAACTTCATTTCTTTGCGCACAAAGCTTAATAACTTAACTGAAATGGTTTTTCCATATATATCGTCACTGAAGTTTGGAATATGAACTTCAAGCAAGGGTTTATTATCACCACTAACGGTAGGTTTAACACCTATGTTGGCCACGCCTTTGAACTCTGAATTCTGAATACTTACTACCACTTCATAAACACCGAACTTTGGTAGAAAGTAATGGCCCATATCAACATTCGCCGTAGGAAAGCCTATTTCCCTGCCACGCTGGGCACCTTTTATAACTTCGCCTTCTATTTCAAAACTCCGGCCCATTATTTCTTCGGCCTCTTTAATCTTACCTTCCATTAGAAAATTCCTTACAACGGAAGACCTGTATTTCTGCCCTTCCGGCCCTAAAATATTCTCGATAGCCGTATAGTTAAACCCAAGCTCTTTCGCCATTTTACCCAGTAACTCTGAATTACCCTGTGCCTTATGCCCAAACCTGAAATCAGTTCCGGTAAAAACATGCGCAACCTTAAGCTTACCCACCAGAATATTTTTAACAAAATCTGCCGCGCTGGTTTTCGATAGCTCCTCGTTAAAATCAGCGCAGGCGACAAAATCCAGCCCCATGCCTTTCAGTATCTTTGCTTTCTGAGTTAAGGTTGTTAGCTGAAAATTTTCCTGTGTTTTAAAGAACGCATATGGGCTCGGGTCAAAAGTAATAATTCCGGCAGGGGCCTTTCTTCTTTTAGCCTCTTCCTGAACCATTCTGATAATGGCCTGATGCCCTAAGTGCACGCCATCAAAATTGCCAATAGCAACCACTGCGCCTTCCACACCGCTTTCCACCCCACCTTTTGATATATTTATTATTTGCATAACTCTTTTAATACTTGTTAACTTGTAAACTTGTCAACTCGTAAACTTTCTCTATATTACCCGCCATGAAACAACTTTCACCAATATCTGAAATAATTGCTGAAGCTAAAGCGGGCAGGGCATTCATTCTTGTAGATGATGAAGATCGCGAAAATGAGGGAGACCTTGTAATTCCCGCTGAAAAGGCCACGCCGGAAGTTATCAACTTCATGGCTAAGCACGGCCGCGGGCTTATATGCCTGGCTATGGATAAAGCGCGTGTTGAAGATCTTGGACTGCCACTTATGTCTCAATTCAACGGCACACGTCACCAAACAGCGTTCACAGTTTCCATCGAGGCAAGGGAAGGGGTAACAACCGGAATTTCCGCCGCTGATAGAGCCAGAACAATTGCTGTTGCTATAGATAAAAATAAAACCAAGTACGATATAATCTCTCCAGGCCACGTATTTCCGCTGGTTTCGCGCGAAGGTGGGGTATTGGTTCGCGCAGGCCATACGGAAGCGGCGGTAGATATCGCCCAACTTGCCGGCCTTAACCCCAGCGGTGTAATATGCGAGATAATGAGTGATGATGGTACAATGGCTCGCCTGCCAGAGCTTCTGGAGTTTGCCAAAACCCATAAATTAAAAATAGCAACGATAGCAGATTGTGCGAATGTCGCATCACTTACAGCAACATC
>CAZLZP010000069.1:5862-8230 GCA_964564045.1 uncultured Rickettsiales bacterium | reverse complement strand
CCTTCAGTGTTAATAAGTATGGCACCGATATAATAACCTTCGCGAGGAGGGGGAAATGAACCTTCAGCGGCAGTTACTTGTATAAGTTCTGATGCGGAACGAGATAAAATACGCGTTCTGTAATCTGGATGTTTTGATCTTTCACCAGCACCAGCAAAACCTGGCTCCAGCGGGATGTTATTACGAGGCTGGCATTCATGACCGCTGACCATGTAAGCATAGCAGTTTAGGCTTAAAGCGCGGCCTGATTTCCAGAGTTCGTTATTCATATTAATCTAAGCCCCCATTTTATGCAGCTTTCCTAGTAAGATAGCCCCATTCTACCCTATAATTATTAGTTTGACAAAGGCTTTATTATGGGTATGTTGCAACCCTCTTTGCCGCCTTGTGCGGATACTTACGGAAAGCGTTGGGTGTAACAACCTAACTAAGACTTAGACGGGGTAGGAGTTTAACAATAACAAAAAGAGTGAGTATAACATGTCTAAAAGAGCTAATCATAAGCATAAAATATCCCGCCGTTATGGTATTAACCTATGGGGCAGGGAAAACGACCCTTCTGAAAAACGTAATTTTATACCAGGCCAGCACGGTCCTTCTATTGGTAAAAGGGTTACTTCCGATTTCGGTAAACAGTTACAAGCTAAACAAATACTAAAAGGTTACTACGCTAACCTTACTGAAAGACAGTTCCGTAACATATATAAAGAAGCTATACGCTGCAAAGGTGATACCGGTGAAAACCTTATCGGCCTTCTTGAAAGCAGACTTGATGCTATTATCTACAGACTTAACTTCGTGCCAACAATTCACGCGGCTCGCCAGTTTGTTAACCACAAACACGTAACAGTTAACGGTAAAGTTGTTAACATTCCTTCTTACAAGGTTGATGCGGGTGATGTTATTGAAGTGAAAGAAAAATCAAAACAAATTCCTATCGTTATTGAAGCGACTGAAGGCGCAAAAAGAAGCATTCCTGACTATCTGGAAGCTGACCTTAAAGCGCGTAAAGGTAAATTTGTTAGAAAGCCTTTAATTTCGGAAGTTCCATTCCCTTTCAAAGCGGAAGTTAACCTAGTAGTAGAGTTCTACTCTAGATAATATACTGGATTTTAAAGAAAATACTGAAAGCCTCGTTATGAAAATAGCGGGGCTTTTTTGTTTTTACTGGTTGTAATTGCTGGTATTTTAGTGTATAAAGTGCTTGCAAAACAGGGGTTTAATATGAATAAAGTTCCATACCAAACAGAATTAGAGCAAAGGCTGAATGATGCGCTTAAGGGGTATATTAAGCAGGGCACTGAAATTAGTGTGAAGCCAGATTGGATGGGCATAGACCTGTACTATGAAATTGGAATGAAGTTGAGCATACCAGATAAATCAGAAGAGCTGAAAAATCTGGATATTAAAAAGATATTTAAGGATATTGCACGCGCATTAAAAATTGATATTCAGGCAAGGCCAAGAATAAGAAACGCATACGATAAAGTGTTTACCTTTGAGCGGCATAAGCCAATAGGTGGCCATGAAAGTGGTATAACTATTGTAAAGGCAAATTTTGAATCGGGCGAATTAAGTATAATGTTGGAAAAGGAAGATTACCCAGCAAAAGACGGCAACTGGAAACCAGTTGAGCAGGCAAGAAAAGATATTGATAGTATTATTGCGAAATTGCCGGGCATTATGGAAAAAGTAGCCAAAATGACGGTTGCAGACCATGAAGTTGAAGGCCTTTTTGAAAGGGTTGCTGAAAAGCTTGCCGGCGTAGATATAGGACTTAGAAAAAGAGAGTTCTACGGCAAAGAAAAAATGATTAAGGGCGTAATGGGGTATATGGACGATACTAAATATGCAGAACTTTGGTGTAAAAAACTGGAGCAGACTATTATTGGTAAGAGTGCAAGGGCTGGCGGTGGTATAAAGCCAGTTATAGAAAGAACAGATTCTAACATGCCAGGTCAGCTATATAAACTTAACATTGAAATAGGGGTTGAATGTGCCCGCAAGCTTGATGAAATGGCATTAAAACAGATTGAGGAAGTTTTTAAAGTTGCGGGTATTGAGGCGACAAAAGAGCTTGCTGCTGATAAAGGGAAAAGGGCCAGACCTTAGGTTAATATTTATCTAGATTCTAAAAGCCCTTCTGGTAGAACAAGGGGCTATGAAATATCCATCAACAAGATTGCGCAGGAATAGAAAGGCGCAGTGGCTGAGAAGCCTGGTGCAGGAGCATGATGTTTGCACCAGTGATTTGATATTGCCATTATTTGTGCTGCCGGGGAAAGAAGGTAAGGAGAGCATTAAAACCATGCCGGGTGTTTTCAGGCTTGGTGAAAAAGAATTGCTCCCTCAATAGCATCATTATCTA
>CAZLZP010000069.1:0-5852 GCA_964564045.1 uncultured Rickettsiales bacterium | reverse complement strand
GCTCCAGGAAGTGAAAGGGGCGAGAGAGCTTGGAATTAATGCTGTGGCGATATTTCCGGTTGTTCCTGCATCTAAAAAAGATGAGAAGGGCAGCTACGCGCTGGATAAAAATAATTTTCTACTAAACCGAATTAAACTTATAAAAGATAAACTGCCTGATATAGGCGTGATATGTGATGTTGCGCTAGACCCGTATACAACCCACGGGCATGATGGTGTTTTGGGCAATAGGCAAAAGGCAAAAGCTAATGGCTTTTATATAGATAACGATAGGACCAACGAAGTTCTTGCAAGGCAGGCAGTAATGCTTGCGAAGGCGGGGGCGGATATGGTTGCGCCAAGCGATATGATGGATGGCAGGGTAGGGGTTATTAGAAGTGCGCTGGATAAAGAAAATTTTACAGATACAGGCATATTAAGTTATTCAGTGAAGTACGCTTCCAGCCTGTATTCTCCATTCCGTGATGCGGTGGGAAGTAAGGCGGCGTTGAAAGGCGATAAGAAAACGTATCAGATGAACCCTGCAAATATCCGTGAAGCGATTTTAGAGGCGCAGATGGATGTTGATGAAGGTGCCGACATAATAATGGTGAAGCCCGGAATATTTTATCTTGATGTTATTGCAGCAGTGAAACAGGCGGTGCAAGTTCCCGTATTTGCTTATCAGGTAAGTGCCGAGTATGCCATGATAAAGAATTCTGGCCTTGCGGGAATAGTGAATTACGAGCAGGTTATGATGGAATCTATTTTGTGCTTTAAACGTGCGGGTGCTAGTGCTATATTCACCTACGCCGCAAAAGATATTGCAAAAGCGATATCTTAGGTAATAGGTTAAAGTTGAAAGGTTAAAGGGAATGAATTTTAAAATAAAATATTTTTTACTTGTTGCTTTTACCTTTGGCCTATTGCCTATAGCCTCGCTTGCGCAGGAAGATATTAATGTTGATCCGCTTTTTGTTCCAGAGGAAGATTATTACCAGCCAATAACCAAAGATAATTTTGAGGAAGAAAAGGTTAAGGCCCTTCAGAGAAAAGACCAGAAAAAGATGTACACTATTGGCCTGATGTACCGTGATGGGGAAAATGTAGAAGCGGATACAATACAGGCGTTAGAGTGGTTAAAAAGTGCGGCAGAGCTGGGGAATAGCGACGCCATGATAGAGCTTTCCAAAATATATTCCCTTGATAAAGAATTCACCGGTATCGATAAAAATAAGCTGCTTGCCACGAAATGGATAAGTGAAGCTGAAAAAAGGAATAATCCAAAAGCAATATTTGTTTTAGGGCTTATGTACGAAGAAGGCTTTCCTTATGAAAGGTCTTTTGAGAAATCTTTTGAATATTACAAGAAAGCCGCTAACAGAGGCATTCTGAATGCTTATGTTAAAATGTATATTGCCTATCAATATGGCAAGGGGGTTGAGCCTGACCTAAAGAAAGCAATATACTGGTTGCGCAAAATTCAGGCAGATGCGGCGGAAGGTAATGTTAAAAACTATGCCAAAGAAATGCTGAGCGATATTTATTTTGAACTGGCCCTTAAAGAACAGGACCAGGCGCTGAAATTCAAGTTGTTCAATATGGCGTGGGCTAATGGTAATAGATACTCAGTTGAGGCAATTGGCGATATGATGCAGGCCGGGCTTGGAGTTAAACAAAGCTATACAAGCGCTATTGTAGCCTATGAAACTGCGATAAAGAAATATGAAAGTGTTTATGCGATGGAGCGTTTGGGTTTTATATACCTTAAGGGGCCTGCAGAAATTGACAGAGATTATGCCAAAGCTTACCAGCTGTTCAAAAAATCTGCCGATCTTGGTGGTACTACAGGTGCGTACATGATGGGGTACGTTTTTCATTATGGGCTTGGCGTTCAAAAAGATGCAAAGCAGGCAAAGATGTGGTTTGACAGATCCAAACAATTCGCACAGAGAAAAAGAGTTGATATTAATAGGATAGAAAAAACCGATGATGCTTCCGGCAGGGCTCTGCAGAATATTCTTTCAGATGCCAATGAAAGAGAAGGGCAAAGGCTTGATGCATTCGAAAATAAAACAAAAGCCAATGGTGGTGTAGTTGGCCCAGGCTTGCCTGAATTACCTGATGTACCTAAGTATTAAGTTTACAAGTTGACGAGTCTACGAGTTGACAAGCTATGCCAGATTTTAGTATTGAACAGAATTACAGCGGAGTAATCGCTGGTGTTGACGAGGCCGGAAGAGGCCCTTGGGCAGGGCCGGTTGTAGCTGCGGCAGTAATTCTGAGCAGAGATGTTTACCCTGCCGGAATTAACGATTCAAAAAAACTTTCAAAAGAAAAACGTGAGCAGATATTCCTTGAGCTGATAAATATCTGCGATTTTGGCGTGGGTATTGTTTCAGAATCTGTTATCGACCAGATAAATATTCTGCAGGCAACGAAACTGGCGATGAAAGATGCGGTTCTAGATCTTTCCAGAAGGCCTAATTTAGTGCTGGTAGATGGTAACCAGAAGTTCGATGCGCAGAATATTGAGGTTGTGCCAGTGGTAAAGGGCGATTCTAAAAGCCTTTCAATAGCCGCTGCCAGCATAATTGCCAAAGTTACGCGTGACAGAATAATGGAAGATCTGGACGGCGAATTTCCGGAATATGGATGGATGGATAACGCCGGCTATGGAACCGCTAAGCATATTGAGGCCATCGAAAAATACGGAATTTGCAAATATCACCGCAAAAGCTACGCGCCTATTAAGAAGTACCTGGCTTTACAGGCTTAAACCGCACTTATTTTGTTGATAATATGGCGGTTTTGAGTTATTTTTGACGAAAATTAACGGGGGGTAAGCCTTGAATATTGGTGTTAGAGATGAACAGTCTGTAATTGATGAAACGCTTGTGCACTTACGAGGATTGTTTGGAGGTGCGTTCAATGTTGCAGAAAAAGAAAGAGAGGGCTTAGCCGAGAGGTTACACGGGCGCTACAGGATAATAATAGGCGTTGATCATAGCTCTACAAGCGTCAATAAATTTAGAATGCCTTTTTTAAAAATGTTTAAAGAGAGCATACTTAAAGACACAGAGCCTAGAAATGCGGTAAGTGATAACGCCTGCATAGCCATAGATTCGGGAGCTATGTCGAGTTACAATAATGGTCATGGCAATAGGGTAGAATGTTTTGTAACATATTTAACGTTAAATCAGGAAGGTGCTGATCTGCTTATCCATAAATTTACATCTGAGACACTCAGGCAAGAGCATGATAAGGTGAAAGAAGCCTTCTTTTTAGGAATTGGTAAAGATGGGATAAGGGAGATTTAAAATGCCGGAAGATTTGGCTGCAATGAAGCCCGGAGATTTAGTTTACAAGCTTCAGCGGGCCTTTGGTGAAACAATACAAGGTTTAATGAGCTCTGTGAATGGTAGTGCATGTAACGCCTGGTATGAACCGGAAAGAAAAAGAAGCGACGGCCACCATGATAAGAGGGAATATTGTATAAGTTTTGTTATGCCCGATGATGCTACTTTTTGCACTAGCTTTGCAAAAAACCTACTCAGGAAGTTGTACTCTGAATCGGTTGATAATAGCGGTAAAGCTATGCCTGAAGGTAATATGAGAAGGCATGCGGGTTATAAAGTAGAAGAGATGTTGGGCAATGAGGTGGTTCTTGAAGAAGGCGATAAAAGAAAAATTACTTTCTATATTAGTCGTTCGGTTGCCAACAGAATAGCTCAGATATATGAGCCAGAAAAATTTCCTATTAGGATTTCAAAGGAGCTTAAAGTGGCTGATCCAGATGGCGTGATAACATCGGAATATATAACAAGGTCTGGAGAAGAAAAGCGTGGACATGTTCTTGAAAAATACGTGGCGGAGGCCTTGCTGGCAGGCGCTAGCCCTTCCTCAAACTCTGTAAAAAAGAAGCCGCCTAAAAAACAGGCGACAATTCCAATCAAAGAGAAAGATACCTTTACTGTAGATTTTATTGTTAGATGTGCAAAAGATGGTTATTTTTTTGATGATATTGTGCCTAACCCAGTGCATGAAATGCTTGATAAAAGTCCTGCAGGGCTACTTTCCTATAAAGACCCGGAAGGAAATAAATTTAAGCACTATGTTGCAAAATATGATCAAGATATTCTGTATAATAAATTACTTGAATTGGGTGTTGATCCGCATGAGAAAAGTAGGGCTGGCGAAACAGACTATGATATGGCGGCAGCTAATTCTCCTAAAGTAGGGAAAATGATTACAATGCATTGGTTCAGCGAGGCTAAGGCAGGAAGAGGTAAGGGTATTAATGAAACTTCTGGCAAAGATAAATCTAGATTAGGAAGTTACGTGGCAAGATGGTGTAATTTGGATGAGTACAGAATGATAGCTAGCGCAAAAATAATTAAACCAGGTGGTGAGTTTGATAAAATTGATATGGAGTTTGTTAACGCTAATGGTTGGAGTCCGCTTCATTCAGCTGCTGCCAGCCCAGGGCAAACTGAAGTAGCTAAAGCTATTGCAGACGATTATTTAATAAATGATCATGAGTTGCTTTTGGCAAGAACTACTAAAGCACACACAGAAGTGTTTAAGGAAAGGAGAATGATGCCAGGTGCACATAAGAAAACACTTGTGGATGTAGCTATAGAATATAAAGACAATGCAAATGCCGCAGGAATAGCTATGATAAGGCTATCTAGTACATTAGACGGGCAGATGAAAGATGGCTTTAGAGATGTGGCATCGTATATTATGGAAGCTATCGATAAGGCTAAAACAGTAATTAAAATGGGCGTTGGTTCAAGTGAAGGATTCTTAGGGAAATAAAATGGCAAGACGTGAAGAGTGGCTAAAGAATAAGAAAAGGAACTTTGAAAGCAGTATTGCTGATATTGTTCATGGAACGCTGAAGCCATTGCTTAACAAGAACTCTAAAATAGAGGTTGATCTTATTCTTAACTGGAAAAAGATATTTGATGCATCACTTGCTAATAAAATAGCCTTCAAAAAAATAAGTTTCACAAATAAAAAGGCCAATAAATTCATTCTGTACGTAAATGTGGCTGCGATAGATTTTCTGGAAGTAACCCACTCTACCGAAGTTATTAAAGAGCAGCTTTCCATATTTATGGGCTTCAAGGGTTGCGAACGGGTGATTGTTATTAAGAAATAGCAGAGGTTTTGAAGGGAAATGCAGTGCTTCAGCGTATAATAAACGGAGGCATTTATTCTAATTGAAAGCTTAATAATTTAGACTATATTGTGCTCTACAACAAAACCAAGGAAGAATATGAAATTTTTAAATCTTTTAGCTGTAATTATATTGGCTTTCTCGTTCAATGCGAATGCAACGGAAGCGACTTCTGTTAAGGAAGTAAAAGAAAAAGTGGTTAAAGAAGAAGTTGCTTCTTTTGAGGCCTACATTAAGCAGGTAAAAGAATTTGAAACGTCTGATAAATTCAAGCCGGAATTACTTTCTACTGAGTTGCCGCAAGATCTTAACATTGGCGATCCAAATGCAAAAGTTAAAATTGTTGAGTATGCTTCGCTTGGGTGCATTCACTGTAAGCAATTTCACCAAGATGTTTTCTACGAACTTAAGAAAAATTACATTGATACAGGTAAAGTTTACTTTACCTTCAGGCACTATCCTTTGAATGCTCCGGCACTTAAGGCTGGCGTTGTAATGAATTGCGTTGAACCTAGCGATAAACTTGCATTCATGGGCACTTTGTTTGAAGCGCAGGCGCAGTGGGCGTACTCAAAATCGGAAGCTGACCTTACCGATAAGCTAAAAACCATCTCTAAAATAGCCGGCATAACAACTGAAAAGTTTGAGCAGTGCTACAAGGATGAAGCTGTGCAAGGCCAGATATTAG
>CAZLZP010000068.1:712-8233 GCA_964564045.1 uncultured Rickettsiales bacterium | reverse complement strand
CTCTGGCGCTATCATCATCAAGCGGGTACGCTGGCTTACTGCTATTTTTTTTATCATCGCCGGAATCAGAGAAACAAGAGGTAAGAACAAGAAGAATTGATAGTGTTAGAAGATTTTTGAATTTGAACATAAACACCTAAAGGTTAAATTTGGAACAAGGGCGATAATAGTAAGGATGTTGGTACTGTCAATGCAATCTTGGGGTAAAATTTTGGCAAATAAAAAGGGCGGCTAAAAAGCCGCCCTTCTGTATTAGTTTTAAGTTACCTTAAACTAGAATGCTAGGTTAGCACCAACTAGAATAACTTCACCTGAGTTCTGTTCTGTCGCGTTTGTCGCGCCAGCTTCAGCATCAAAGAATGCAGCTTCTATGTAAGGAGTTAAACCAGGAGCCATTTGGTAGTCCGCACCTACAACTAAGTTTGTAAATTCGTTCTCACCACCAACAGCAGCGCCTTGAGCAACGCCTGTGCCAGATGTAGCATCAAGGTAAGTTACAGAAACGCCATAAGGGCCATTTTCATAACCAGCACCGATTGACCACAGAGAGCTATCAGTATTAACTGTAGCAGCTGTAGCAAGGCCTGAATCACCTAGATCAGAGTAGTTACCAGCAACAGAGAATCCTTCGAATTCAAGGCCTAAACCTAGAGAGTATTCAGAAAGATCGTTCACTGTAGAAACTTGAGAGCTACCAGTTTCACCAACAGCAGAAGCCATTAGAGTAACGCCATCAGATACATCACCTTCAAAGCTGATACCACCTGCGAAAACGTTCTCGAACTGACCAGCATCGTTATCAAGTGAAAGGCTGTTAGTTGTACCAATGTTACCAGTATCAGGAGTGAAAGACACACCTAATTGGAAGCCACTGAAACGTGGAGTATAATAAGTTAGTTTGTTAGCAATAGCTGCGTTAGAAGCATCGCCACCTAGATCTAGGTTTGAACGTGTTCTCCAAGTTGAAAGGCCTGAAGTAGTAGCAGCAGTTGTACCACCTGGGGTGATATAATAAGTTGCATCGCCATCAACACCACCGGTAGCACGAGCTACGCGAGAAGCATCAACTTCCATAGAATCAGATGCAGATACGTTAGCACCACCTTCTACGCGACCGAAAGAATCGTTTTCAACATAGATGTAAGCTTTATCACCAGCACCGAATTGTGTAGGAGCAGTAGCTATACGAGCATCTCTATCTGCGCCTGTATCAGCGAAAAGAGAAACTACAGCACCGTAGTCGAAATCTTCAGTTGAACCAGCAGCAGTAACATTAATGCGAGTATCGTTAGTGAAAACCATATCGCTCTCGTTAGCATTGCCTAGTGCAGCATCTTCATCTTGATTGATGAAAGCCGATTGGAAATTCAAAGAACCACCAACCATTACAGTTAATCCACCTGTGTTTGCAGGAGCAGCAGCAGCAGGAGCATGAGAGCCACCAGCCATTGCAGCAGAAGCAGCCGACAAGCTGATTAACGCCGTTGTACCTAATAAGAATTTTTTCATCTTAGTACCTTTATTTAGATTAATAAAATTTTATGCATCCACCTAAATAGCAATTCAGAGTGATTACACAATCTTGGGAACTATATGGCATACCCCATAGGTATAAATCAAGCTCTTATTTATTATATATTTAAAAAAGTTCTATTTTTGGGTTTTTGTTGCCACTTTACAACAAAATTAGGTGGGTTTCAGGGCATTTTTATGGCTTAAAGCTGGCTGTTTTGCTTGATTTTAGCCTTTTGGAGCAAAATATGGCAAATATGTGTGTTTTTTAGTGCTAATTGAGCTTTTTCTTGAGTAATTCGTTCACTATTGCCGGATTTGCCTTACCTTTTGATATTTTCATTATCTGCCCAACGAAGAAACCAAACAGCTTATCTTTGCCAGACTTATATTCAGCAACCGATTCCGGGTTGGCTGCCAACACATCATCAACTATCTTTTCAATTTCCGATGTATCAGTAACCTGCTTCAGCCCCTTCTCTTCTATTATCTGTAGTGGCGCCTTGCCGCTAGCGAACATTTCATCCAGAACATCTTTAGCTATTTTGCCTGATATAGTGTTATCTTTAATAAGTAGTATAAGTTCGCCAAGAGCTTTTGCCGATACGGGCGTTGCCGCTATTTCCAGATGCACCTTATTAAGCCTGCCGAATAGTTCCGCCGATAACCAGTTAGATGCAAGCTTGGCATCACCACAGTTTTTTAGAACCTCTTCGAAATAATCGGATATCTCTCTGTCAGAGGTAAGTACATCGGCATCATACTTACTAAGGCCCAGCGTTTCTATATAACGCTGCGCTTTAACATCAGGCAGCTCTGGCATGCCTGCTTTAATTGAAGCGATGTTTTCATCATCAAGAACCAGCGGGTAAAGATCAGGATCAGGGAAATATCGGTAATCGTGCGCATCTTCTTTCGTACGCATAACTTTTGTTATACCGCTTGCAGTATCGAACAGCCTTGTTGCCTGTTCAACCACGCCACCAGATTCCAGCAGTTCTATCTGGCGCTGCGCTTCATAGTTAATTGCGGTAATAATAAAGCGTATGGAATTAAGGTTCTTTATTTCATTTCGCGTTCCAAGCTTTTCCTCACCTGCCTTACGAACCGATACGTTAGCATCACACCGCAGGCTTCCTTTTTCCATATCACCATCGCACGAGCCAACATAACGAAGTATCTGGCGAAGCTTCTTAACATACTCGCCCGCTTCATCTGCCGAGCGGATATCTGGCCTGGATACTATTTCCATTAAACCTACGCCCGAACGGTTAAGATCGATAAAGCTTTCAGTTGGTGATTGATCGTGGATAGATTTGCCCGCATCCTGTTCAATATGTATACGCTCTACACCAATTTTCTTTTTGCCATATGGCATTTCAATGTTTATCTCGCCCTCAGATATTATGGGGTGACGGAACTGAGAAATTTGGTAGCCCTGCGGAAGATCGGCATAGAAATAGTTCTTACGATCGAAAACCGATCTTTTATTTACTATACCTTTAATTGCCAGGCCCGTTCTGATGGCCTGATCTATACAGGCAGGATTGATAACCGGAAGCATGCCCGGCATTGCGCTATCTACGAATGATACCTGCGTATTCGGTTCAGCCCCGAAAGTAGTGCCGCTTGCAGAAAATAGTTTTGAAGCAGATTTTATCTGGGCATGAACTTCCAGACCTATCACCACTTCCCACTTTCCGGTTTTGCCCTCTATTAGGTTTGATTCGATCATTGCAACGTAAAATTAAATTATTATCTGTGGAAGGCTTATTACATCAGGTTTCTCTTTTAATCAACGAAGGATTTATATATTTCTGTTGGTATGAACGAGACTAAACAAAGTAATGGCCCTGAAATATGGGCGCTGGTAGATGGCATAAGCGGCCATGATTCTCAGGTGCTTGGCATAGCTGAGGCCATGGGAATTCCGTTTACGAAAAAGAAGTTAGCTTACAACGACAAGGCATCTAGGCCAAATTTTCTGAAGCTTGATGGACTTAACACCATAGAAAGAAAAAAATCGGATATGATATCTGAGCCCTGGCCCGATATAGTGATATCCTGCGGAAGAAAATCTGCCAGCGTTGCAAGGTCTATTAAAAAGCGTGCAAAGAAATCGGGAAAGAAAACATTTGCCGCACATATATTATGGCCGGGCAATTCCATAGGTGAATTCAACCTTGTGGCCGCCCCTCTTCATGATGCAATTATATGGCCGCTTTCCAAAAGCAAAAAGCTGTTCCGGTTCCTTGGTTCGCCGAACAGAATCACCAAAGAGTTCCTGCTGAATGAATATCTTATCTGGGCCAGAACCATCGGCGAGCTTCCTAAGCCAAGAATAGCGGTTCTGATAGGCGGCGATTCAAAAAAGACCGCCTTCACCGAAGCGCATGCAAAGAGCCTGACTGAAAGCCTGGTTAAGTTATGTGCGGAACTTAAAGCGACCGTGCTTGTTACTACCAGCAGAAGAACTGATCAGGCGGTATCTGGCTATATGGAAGACGAGCTTAAAAAGCGTATCGGCAGGTATTTACATTTCCACGATTTTAATAAAAGCAAAGCTAACCCATTTTATGCATTCCTTCAACTTGCCGACATGATAATTGTAACTGGCGATTCTATCTCTATGGCATCGGAAAGCTGCTCTACAGGTAAGCCGGTTTATATATTTTCCCCTGATGGCAACGCCTCAGAAAAACATAAAGACTTTCATGATTCTTTGTACGCATCTGGCTTCGCAACGAAGTTCCATGAGCAGGCAGTAGCCCAGATAATTGAATTTGGCATGCCGGAAAAAAACAAAGCTGATAAGCCCCTGAACTCAGCAAAAGATGTTGCTGATGAAATAAAAAGAAGATCTAAACTATTTTAAGATTTTTGCGATAGCCTGAACTGCAAGCCTGTAGCTATCGGAGCCAAACCCGCATATTACCCCTTGTGATGCCTTTGATATATAAGAGTGGTGTCGGAACTCTTCACGCTTATATATATTGGAAAGATGAACTTCAATTGTTGGAAGGCCACAAGCAAGCAAAGCATCCATTATAGCCACTGATGTATGTGTGTAAGCTGCTGCATTTATTATAATGCCCTTGTATTTTCCCTGGGCGTTTTGAATTGCGTTTATTATTTCTGATTCATCGTTGCTCTGAGAAAAATCTATTTCTATGCCAACCTTCCTGGACTCTTCCTTAGAAATGGCTTCTATTTCCTCAAGCGTAATATTGCCGTATATCTCTGGCTGTCTTTTACCGAGAAGATTAAGGTTTGGGCCGTTTATAATAATTACTTTCGCCATTTATCTAGCTTTTTTTAGCACGAGCTTCTGCCACTGCCGCCTTGAATGCATCATAGCCTGCGGCACCTCGTATAACCTTACCATTAACTATGAAAACAGGCGTACCATTAATGAAAAGCTGCTCTCCAAGTGCATGGTTCTCAGAAATTTTATTTGCCGTATCTTTGCTTTCCATTTCACTTTTTAATTTTATTGGATCAATGCCGACTGTTGTTTGCACAAGCTCTGCCAACTGTTCTGAAGTTTGGGCGTTTGACTTGCCCATCGCATCATAGAAAGAGAACCATTTTTCAGGAGCAAGTTTTGCTACAGCAATAGATGCCTTGGCTTTTTCTATTGATACAGGCCCAAGTATAGGAAAATCTTTAAGAACAAATTTAATGCCTTTATCTTCCGTTATAAGCTTTTCGATATCTGGGATAGATTTCCTGCAGTAACCGCAGTTGTGGTCGTGGAAAGCAACTACAGTGACATCGCCATCTTTGTTTCCTGCCTGACCATCAGTTGCATTGTTCTCAAGCTGAGGCCTAAGTTCTATAGCGTTCTTTTCTGTATCCTGAGCTTCCTGATCCGCCTTGGCGTTCTGAGATTTTCTTAAAGCCTGAATTATAACTTCAGGATTATTTTCTATGAATTTTGCAACTTCGGCACCAATATCGCCAGAACCTGCTTTGCCTGAGTTGGTTTTGTTAATAAGAAGATAGGTAAGTGCTGAGGATGTTAATATCGATAGCACGAAAAGAACTATTATTAAAACTCTGGTACCCATTTATTTCTCCAATATTTTTGTTACTAATTCATTAAGTAGTATAAATTTATTCTTTGTCAAGCAGTCGGTCCAGTTCTCTCTTTAACTCTTTTATCTTGATATCATCGTGCGGAGTTTTATCTGGGCCCCGCTCTGCCAGCGCCAGGTATCTTCTTGTATTTTGCTTATTTCCCGCCACTAAGGCACTTTCTGCAAGATAAAGATACGAGATAGTTATCTTGTTAAGCTTGCCATAGGCTATACCAAGTTTTTCTATCAACCCAACATTTCTTGGCTCTCCAATTAGTGCGGCCTTAAGCTGTGCGGTTGCCTCCTGCCAGTTCTTCTGGCTATCTGTTGCAAGCAGCGCCTCTGAAAGTTTAAGTCTTAGTAGTGCCGAATTGCCGGCCATGTTTATCACCTTTTTATACTGGCTTATACTAGCATTAATATCGCCTTTTTCAAAAAGGAACTGGGCCTTCAATTCATTAAAGTACGGGTCTTTCGGTCTGGCCGCTATAAGCTGCTCCACTAAAGCCATAGACTCACTGAACTTTGCCTCTTTATGAAAAGCTATCGCTTTCGCATAAATTGCATCTGGGGTGTTCTGGCCATTATAATACGTTCTGGTTCTTTCCGGTTTTTCAAGGAATGCCTTTACCTTTGCCTTAACCATTCTGAACCTAAACTCCAGATCTGCCGGGGTAGGAGCATCCACTTCCGGGTTTTGTTTAATAAAGTTAAGCACGTAGTTTATACGCTCTTCGGTAACCGGATGGGTCAATAGATATTCATCATATATATCGCCAGAGATCTTCTGCTTTTGCTGTAACTGCCTTAATATACCCACCAAACCTTTAGGGCTGATCTTTATTTTTCTGAGCACATTCAAAGCTACTGTATCTGCTGCATTCTCGTAATCTCTGGAGTATGAAAGGAAGCCTCTGGTGGCAAGGTTCTGCCCGGCAGATCCTATCGCCATGCCGGCCTCTGGTGGCGCACCGACCAGCACCGAGCCAATACCAATAGCATAGCTTGCTAGCGTGCCGATACTTGCATCTTTTATATTTTTATTCTTCTGGATAATGTGTGCGCCTTTTATGTGGCCTGTTTCGTGAGCGATCACACCTATAAGTCCGCTTGCTTCTGTAGCCTGGATTATCAAGCCGGTATGAACGAACAGCTTTTGTCCATCAGCAACAAAGGCGTTTATTGCCGGGTCGTTTATTATTACTATCTTTATCGAGTCGGGATCAAGCCCGGCAGCTTTGAATATAGCTTTGGATATCTCCTGTAGGAATTTTTCCGCCTCATCATCACGAATAAATGATATCGGTCTTTCTACCGGCTTTGCATCTGAAGATAAATTTGGTATTATCAGAAAAGACAGCAACAATAATAAGAAAATAATTTTTTTCATAAATGGATTCTTTCGAAAAGATAAAATTAAGAGCTGAGCATTCCTTTCATGGTATTATATCAGACTGGATAAAATATCTCAAAGACGAAAAGCGTTATTCAGAGAATACCTTAGAGGCATATTTAGGTGATATAAGCATTTTCTTCAACTTCTTAAGTGAACATAAAGGCAAAAAGGTAGAGGTAGAGTTGCTAAAAAACCTTAGTCTTTCTGATTTCAGGAGCTTTTCTGCAAGCATCGCAGGTAAGCGTATAGCAGCATCTAGGGCAAGAACCATATCTTCGGTTAAGAGCCTTTATAAATACTTCGAGAAGAATAAAATACTGAAGAACGATAACATATTTTCACTAAAGGCCCCTAAACTGCCAAAAAGCCTTCCTAAAGCACTGAATTTTGAGAATGTAAGCGGTGTTATAGATAATATACCCGACGCAGAACGCTACAAAAAAGGCACCGAAGAATGGGTAGCACTTCGGGATACAGTTCTGCTACAGCTGATCTATGCTGCTGGCTTACGTATATCTGAAGCGCTGAATTTAA
>CAZLZP010000068.1:0-702 GCA_964564045.1 uncultured Rickettsiales bacterium | reverse complement strand
TTCTCTGGTCCTTAAAATAAAAGGCAAGGGGGGCAAAGAAAGGTTGGTGCCCTTGCTTTCTTCCGTGTATAACGGCCTGAAGGAGCTAATAGGCTCATGCCCATTCTGTAATGAAAAAAGCTCCTATATATTTTATGGCAAGCAGGGCAAAAGATTGGACCCTGCCGTTTTCCAAAAAACAATTCGTGTTGTTAGAACAAATCTTGGCCTTCCGGAAAATACATCGCCACATACTTTCAGGCATTCTTTTGCAACGCACCTGCTTGAAAACAGTGGCGACCTTAGAACCATACAAGAGCTTCTCGGGCACGCCAGCCTTTCAACAACACAAAGATATACCAAAGTTGATACAAGAAGAATAATTAGCGCGTTCAATAATGTTAATGACTAAAAATCATTTGATTTTTGTGCTGTATTTTATATTCCTAGCGTTCAATAAAAATAAATTTTGCCATGTTTAAAAATCTTTTTCTGGTTCTTTTTTGCCTGCTACTTGTTTCGTGTGACTCTATCACCCGCGTTCCCAAGGTTATTTATAAGTCTAGCCTACAGGCCGACAGCATAATTGTGGATAAAAGCGAGAAGAAACTTTACCTGTTAAAAAATGGTAAGGTTATCAGAGATTACGATACGCAAATGGGTTACAAAGAGGGCAGGAAACAATTCGAAGGCGACGAAAGAACCCCTGAAGGAAAATATTTC
>CAZLZP010000067.1:0-8237 GCA_964564045.1 uncultured Rickettsiales bacterium | reverse complement strand
CAGCTGGTAGAACTTCAGTATGAACGCAACGAGATAGATTTCAGTAACGGTACGTTTAGGGTGAAGGGTGATACGCTGGATATATTTCCATCGCACCTGGAATCTGTGGCGTGGCGGCTGGAATTCTTCGGCGATGATATAGATGCAATTTACGAGTTTGATTCGCTTACGGGTAAAAAAATCCGTAACCTCGATTCAATAACAATATTCGCCAACACGCACTTCATCACGCCAAGAATGACAATGATGCAGGCAGTAGGCGCCATAAAAAAAGAATTGCAGGAACGCATTAAATATTTCGAGAAGAATAAAAAATTATTAGAATTGCAGCGCATAGAACAGCGAACGAAGTTCGATATTGAAATGATAGTGGAAACCGGTACCTGCAAAGGCATCGAGAATTATTCGCGCTATTTAAGCGGCCGCAAGGAAGGCGAGCCACCGCCAACGCTTTTTGAATACTTGCCTAAGGATGCGCTACTGTTCGTAGATGAAAGCCACGTTACCGTTTCGCAGGTGGGCGGCATGTATAATGGCGATAGGTCTCGTAAATCTACACTTGTGGAACACGGCTTCCGCCTGCCTTCTGCGCTGGATAACCGCCCGCTTAAGTTTGAAGAATGGGATGGTATGCGCCCGCAAACAATTTATGTTTCGGCAACTCCGAATCAGTACGAAATTGAAAAGGCTGGTGGCAAAGTTACCGAGCAGATAATTCGCCCGACCGGCCTGATAGACCCAGAAATTATAGTTCGCCCGTGTACTCACCAGGTAGATGATATAATTGGCGAGTGCAAAAAGGTGATAGAAAATGGCTACCGGGTGCTTATCACAACGCTTACCAAGAAAAGTGCCGAAGATCTTACCGAATATATGCAGGAACTGAAAATGAAAGTTGCCTACCTGCATTCCGATGTGGAAACGCTGGAGCGTATAGAAATAATTCGCAGCCTTCGTGAAGGCACGATAGATATTCTGATAGGAATTAACCTTCTGCGTGAAGGATTAGATATTCCGGAATGTGGGCTTGTTGGTATACTAGATGCCGATAAGGCCGGCTTCTTGCGCTCGGCTACGGCGCTTACGCAAACCATTGGCCGTGCTGCACGTAACCTTGATAGTATAGTTATATTATATGGCGATGTTGAAACTGCGGCGATGAAGTTCGCTATTTCTGAAACCAAGCGCAGGCGTAAAATTCAGGTGGCGTACAACAAGAAGCACAACATCACCCCAACAACCATTAAGAAGGCTATTTCGCAGGCGATACAAGATGAAAAAAGGCAGCACCAGGATATTGAGGATGCAAAAACAAAAGCCATTCCGCTGGAAGTTCTTCGCAAGCAAATGCTTAAAGCCGCTTCTAACCTGGAATTTGAAGAGGCGGCAAGGTTGCGTGATATCATCACCGAAAGGCAGAAGAAAGAATTATTCGCTTAACTTACTTGCTATCCTTCCACTAACCACTGCCCCTTCAATGGTAGCTGGCAGGCCGGTTCTGGTGTAATCACCAGCTAAAAATAAGTTATCATATTTTGTTTTACTGTGCGGCCTTTTTGCTAGTTGTTCCTTTGTGCAGGCGAACGTTGCACGTTTTTCGGTTATCACCTTATATGGTGGCAGGTCGCCCTTTAAGCCCAGCACTTTATAGCAAACAGCCCATGCCTCTTTTACCATTTCAATCTCGTTAAGCTTTTCTGCAGCGGCGCTGAATGTGGTAGAAATTAAGCCAGGTTTTACAAACACCCATTCTATATTACTTTCTATCACGCCGAATATCTGCGGCTGTAAAATATGATCCACCTTAAAATGTATATTTATTATGGGAAAGAATTCATCAGGCGTGCTAATATCAACGTGTTTGCAGGCTATGCTTGGCGGCACGGCCAATATAATTTTTGCGTTCTCAACATCTATCTCGTCGTCATTCACTATCAGCCTGTAAACATTCGTGCGTGAATTCTGAATATCTTTTACCGCTTTCTGGTAACTTATTTTTACGCCATTATTTTCCAGGTGGGCTATAAGTGGCCCTATAAGAGCTTCACCCCAACTTTTCTTTGGGTAGTAATAATCGAACCCGTGCCTGCTGGTAATTATTTTCAGGAAGGTTTTTCGCAGAATATTACTGTCGGCAATCTCGGAAGGAGTATTCAAAATACTTCTGCTGATAGGGTTTATTATTTCATCAAACAGCCTTGGCGTAAGCTTAAAGGCCTGCTTTACTGTTTTACTGCTAGGCAAAAGCATAAACTTTAAAAAATTTAAAAACCCGGTAACGCCATAAATTTCAACATCAGGGAAGGGGGCTTTGAAATGATATCTTTCACCTTTGCGGTTGTTGAAGAATGTAAATATACGGTCATCGAACTTATTGAATTTATCTTCAGCGCCCAATTCCCTTATCAGTTCCAGCGTATTTCTGTTAGCGCCCAGTATTAAATGATTGCCGTTATCTATTTCCATTCCAAGTTTTTCATCGTAAAAGCTGCGGCAGCGCCCGCCAGCATAAGGGCTTGCTTCAAGAACCTCGATATCTTTATGGCCCTGCTTGTTCAGGTAATAAGCTGCGCTTAACCCGGCTAAACCTGCACCAATAATGTATATTTTCTTTTGCATACGAACACTATATAACAGCTCTATGCTAAACGAAATCCAGAAATTAGACTATGACAGATATTTAACCCTTATCTTTGCCGATAAGGCGCTGCGAGATGACCTTCTTTCGGTAATATTGTTCAACCTTGAAATTGCACGAATTAAAAGCCGCGTTACTGAACCCATGATAGGCCTTATACGCCTGGAATGGTGGCGTGAGGGGGTGGAAGAGGCTTTCGATAGTGCCCGTGTTATGAAACAGCATGATATAGTAAAAAAACTGCGCGGTCTTGCCGGCAGCTACAAGCTGGATAAGAACGATTTTCACACAATTATAAACGCGCGCGCGAAAGACCTTGAACAAACACCGTTCAACACAATTACAGAATTCAACGAGTATGTTCTGAACACTTCTTTTCCGCTGAACAAAATAATGCTGGATATGCTGGGTGTTACAGATGCAAATATAATTGCTGCCACTAAAGAAATATCAAAAGCGTGGGCCATTTGCGCCATTATACGTTCAGCCTACAAGAATTATTCAGCTGGCAGAAGCGTGTTCCCACAAGATCTGGCCCAAAAATATAATGTAGTTATATCGCAGCTTGGCAAAGATGAATTTCTTAAAAACTCTAAAGAGCTAGTTAAGGAACTGACCGAAATGGCCGCAGAACAAATAAAAGTTGCTGAGCAGATATTAACTTCAGTTTCCAAACAGAATAAAAAAGTAGCGCTGCCGGTTCTGTTAAATATAGTTTCTGTAAAGAACCACATTAAGCAAATCCGCCGTAACAAATACGATGCATTCACACGTACGCTAAACCCTTATTTGGGTGTAGGGGGCTTACTGCGCATTTATATTAAGGGCGTCTAAAATCCTTCTAATTCAATGCATTATTCTATTAAATTTTTTTACTCTTATATTGGCAAACTTATCTATCTGTGATATAAATCTAAACGAAACAAAACCTTAGGGGGCAATATGGGGCATAACGAAAAAGATAAGAAAGTAGAAGTAGCTTTTTCTGCAGGTAATGGTGAAGGTAAAGATACTACAATTGAGGTGTCAGAAGGAGTTCACTGGACTCTGCCGAAAGATATTTTTTTAAATGCTATTTCAAAGCCAGTGGCTTTACTTAACACACAGCAGGCATCATCAGTTCTTTTGGACGAGGATTTTAAAGTAGGGGTATCTTCTAAAGTAAAAGAATTGACTTTACTTAACACGCAACAGGCATCATCAGTTCTTGACGGCGATACCGAAATACCTAGGAAAGATAATAGACAACGTATAGATATAAATTTGGTTACAAACGAACTTGGTTTAGTTGAATCTGTTCTTACAACACAATTTGTTGAAGTTGAGGGCCAGAAATACCCAACGCAAATAACAACAAATTATAACCTTGGTGAGGATAACAAATACCATCTTGAATATGTAAAGGCTAATGGTCAAGAGCAGGATATTAGCAAGATAAAAGTTACAACTCGCTTACCTGAAGAAATTATAAAAAATATCACTTCAGAAATTGAAGGACACAATAAAGAGAATAAATACATACTTCGCCTTAATGGTGAGCAGGTGGACTATAAGGAGTTCTGTATAGAACTTGAATGTAGCAGAGATGCAATTGCAGCAACTGGGCAGCTAAAAGCAGTTGTTAATGACCCTACACAGCCTTTTGAAGTATCAGATATGACGGTTGGTGATGAAGTGGAAACCTCTTTAGAAGGTCGTGTACTTTCTTTTTGTCTAACCCTTACAAAAGAAACAGGGAAATCTCAGCCAATTAATTTAGAGAATTCAGACAGCGCAGATATATCACCTGAAAAGTTAAGGCCTTTAAAAACTCCTGCGGTCAAAGCTGAGGTTCCTAATACAGCAATAAAACCAAGAAGGTAAAATACTTCTACTAAGCAGCAACCATTGCCTGCTGAAGTTTTTCGAACGCGCGGTTCTCTATCTGGCGAACACGCTCACGCGATATGCCGTATAGCTTGCTTACATCCTCTAAAGTAAGCGGCTCTTCAAGCAACCTGCGTTTTACGATAATATCTTTTTCACGCTCGTTCAGGGTTTTCATGGCCTTGGTTAGAAGGTCGCTGTTAATGGCATTTTCTTCCTTTTCGCCGAGAACAGTTTCCTGGTTGGCAGAAGCATCTTCAACAAAGTTTATCTGCTCATCATCAGAATCTATTCCAACCATAACGTTAAGGCTTTGGCCACCGCCATTGCTCATTAACCTGTCCATGTCCTGCACTTCAACTGCCGAAACCTTCAGCTCTTCAGCTATTTCAGCAACGTTAGCATCTGTAAGGTTCGCATTATCTGCGCCGGTAAGTTTGGCCTTCATTCTTCTTAGGTTGTAGAATAATTTTTTCTGGTTAGCGCTTGTGCCAACTTTTACAACGCTCCACGATTTAAGAACGAATTCATTGATAGCGGCCTTTATCCACCACATAGCGTAAGTAGAAAGGCGGAAGCCTTTTGAAGGATCAAACTTTTTAACTGCGTGCATCAGGCCAATGTTGCCTTCTGCGATAATATCATTCACCGGAAGGCCGTAGCCGCGGAAGCTCATGGCTATTTTAACCACCAGCCTTAGGTGTGAAGTAACTAATTTCTGCGCGGCCTCAACATCGCCATACATTTTATGACGCATAGCCAGCATGAATTCTTCTTTTTCATCAAGAACAGGGAATTTATTGATTTCGGCCATATATGCCGACAAACCATTTTCCTGTAGAATAGGTAACGCGTGTTTTGACATATCGTACTCCTCTTTGTAAATAAATGCGCATAGATAGTATAAATTTCCTATATGCATTTTGTGCTCATGTTATTATAGCACGCCTGCATATTTGTCAAGCATAATTGGTATAGAATTGGTTTGGATTTTAAATCAAGAGGTTAGCAAGATAGTAAAAATATTGATATATAACAATATGTTATACTTATAAAGCCTTCGTAATGCGCTGGCCAACCGCATCGATAAAGCCTTCGGTGGTTAGGCCTTCAGGGCCGGAAAGATCACGCGTGCCTTTTTCTACCATTTGCTTGCACAGGCTATCGTACATAATTTTTGTGAAGCGTGCGATGCTGCCATCACCTTTAACCAGCCTTTCGCTGTGGTCCATTGCGCCGCGTAGTGCGAATACCATGCCCAGCGGGTTTGTAGAAGTTTCCTTGCCTGCCAGATGATTTTTGTAATGATCAGAAACCGTGCCGTGGCTTGCTTCAAATTCCATTATCTTATCGCCATCTTTAGCAACGCCGGTAAGCGCTGAAGATAAAAAGCCCGGAGATTTATGGAACTGCGCCAGTTCATCTGTCAGCCAGTCGCCATCGTAATTATGCGCAACCATAGAAAAGCCGCCTTGCTTCCAGGTGATAAGTTTCATCGCGGCATCATCAGTTAGCAGGTGGCGTAGTTCTTCATCGGCTTTGAAAATTCCTGCGGCAACAAATTTAGCTTTGTAATCTGTATCGAATATTTTTTTATGAATCTGCCAGAAATCTTCCTGCCATTTGAATACGGTTTTTTTGGTCGTTACATAAGGTTTAACACCAGCCTCTAAACTACGGCTAAAGAAGTGATGCGCAAGCTGTGTAACGTTATCTAGCGGGTTGTGGTAAGTTACTGCGGCATTCAAATTATCTTTGAATTCGCGTTCATCCACCACTATTTCTGCGCTGCCATCAGCGGGCTGGAACACGGTTTTTAATTTGCCTTTGCCAAGCATTTTTGCGCCTGCGCCGTATTCACCGCCTACAGCGTGCCTATCAAACAAACATTGTTTATCGTAACCAAGCTTTATGCCTTCAATATGGATTGTATCGCGGCTTATTGTATAGCCATTCCAGCCGCGGCGCATTAGGCCGTTAGGGCTGCCCCAGGCTTTGCTTAAGCCCATTTCTTTTACCTGATCGGCATTTGGGGTAATTGTTGGTTCCTTGAATATGGCTTTTACTTTTGCGCCTGCTTCTATGCAATCAGCCAGAACTTTATCTTGTGTGGTATCGCGGCTTTTGCAGGAAAGATCGAAGAACTGCCACTGTGAGATATCGATATTAGGTTTTATCCATTTATCTAATATCATTTCCATCACCACGCGGGTCATTTCCTCGCCGGCGATATAAACCATTTTTGGTGCTTTTATTTTTGACATAGTAACCAGAATCTAGAATCCAGAATCTGGTTTTTCAAAGAAAATATACAATAGGGTTTAAAACCACAAAAAATAGGCTAGATGCTGTAGCCAACTAGACTCTAGATCTCAGTTCCAGCAACTAGTAAGAAGCATTAACGCGGAAGTTAACCTTATTATCATGGCCATCATGAAGTTCGTCATGAAGTTCGCGGCCGTAGTAAACATCGCCGCTCATGGTTCTGCCAATGCCGAATCTTGTACCGATACCAATACTGTCAAGATCGATATGGTCGCCGGTTTCACTAACGTTGAAGCCTGTGCCACGGTCATAGAATACATAGCCTTGAAGCCTGTCGCGGAAGATAGAGCCAACCAGCTCATCGATAACCGGTATATAAGGTGATGCAACTTCAAACGTACCAAGCAAGCTGTTATCTCTTCTTATAGAGTTATCAGAGAAGCCTCTTACTGAACCAGGGCCGCTTATAGCAGCCTGTTCGCTTGAAAGAAGGCGTTCATTTGAATACTGACCACGAAGTAATCCGGTGAAAGTAAGTTGTGAATTAGGTTCAGTATACTTGGTTTCGTACAAGCCTTTCAGGTAAGCATACTCAGGATCAGCGCCTGTTCTGGCAGCTTCAAACTCTGTTTCGTTATTGCCGCTGGTAATTCCTACCGGAGAAATAATTGCAGTTAGGCTGTAAGCGTTCAAAGTTTTAGCTGAAGTTTTAGTGCCATCGTAAGTAATATAGAACTGGTTGATTTCAGGAGCAGAGCTGAAAACAGTTGTGCCACCGAATTCAATATCACTTTCCAGACGTTTATAGTCGAAGCCGTAGCTTAGGCTTTGCGTGAAACCACGGAAACCCCAGTCGTAAAGTGGATTTTCGTAATCGATGTTCAAAGTAATGTTGCTTCCGCTTTGGTCAATGCCAGGGGCAGGAGACCTAGGTTCACTGCTAGAGTAGTTACCAGTAAAGCTTAGTTTATCTCTCCAGTTAGCAATAGGAATTATATATTGCAATGTGTGCGAGTTAAAGTTGGCAAAATCGAAGCCAGCGCCGAAGCTGTAGATAAGTTCGTGATCAAGGTCCCAAAGGTCGCCATAGCTGAAGCCAGCATAGAACTGATTCTGAGAAGTTGTTTTAGAGCCGTAATTATCAACCCCGCCAAAGAAGCGTAAAGGATACATATCTTTCGTTTCAAGGATAACATCAGTGGTTTTTGTTTTTTCACCTGGTTTGAAGATAACATCAGTTTGTCTGTACGGGTAGCTGTTTATCCAGCGCAGATCCTGAGAAAGGATATCTGACCAGATATAATCACCTGGTTTAGAGCGTACAAAACGAGCTATCTCTTCATCGGCATAATATTCGTTGCCGTTGATAACTATTTTATCGATAACAGCACGGGAAACCAGCGCAACAATATAACCATCAGTTACATCTTGTTCAGGGAAGTAAACATCAACCACAGGCTGGTTCTTA
>CAZLZP010000066.1:306-8238 GCA_964564045.1 uncultured Rickettsiales bacterium | reverse complement strand
AGGCGTCGGCATCTGGACTTGGGGCTGAGATTATAACTTTAACTTCGCTTATCGCACGGTATTTCTCTGCCTCATCTTTAGTGCGGAAGTGACCAGTGCACTCTAAAACTATTTCTGCACCACCAACATCATCCCAATCAATTTTAGAGGGGTCGCGCTCGTTAAAGCGAACCATTTTTTTACCGTTTACAGAGTACCAGTCATCACCACCCTGAATATCAGCATTCAGCACGCCGTGAATAGAATCATACTTAAGTAAATGAATGTGGCGCTTGATATCGCCAGGTGCATTAACCGCAACAATATCGATATCATCTCTGCCAGACTCTATCCAGTGACGCAAAATGCAGCGCCCTATTCTTCCCATTCCGTTTAATGCTACTTTTACTGCCATAACACTTCCTTTTAAATTTATTTAACCAAATCTTTCGCTCTCGCAACCACGGCATCAACCGTAATTCCAAAATGTTCATATAGCTTTTCAGCAGGAGCAGATGCGCCGAAGGAATTCATTCCCACGAACCCGCCTTTCTTGCCAATATATCTTTCCCAGCCGAATTTACTAGCAGCTTCAATAGCTATTTTCGGGTGAGAATCTACGCCAAGAATTTCTTTCTTGTATTTCTTGGTTTGTTTTTCGAACAACTCCCACGATGGGAATGAAGCAACATTTGCTTTAACGCCTTCGGCGCCTAGTTTTTCTGAAGCTTGTAGCGCTAGGCCAACCTCTGAGCCGGTTGCAAGAAGCGTAATATCTGGATTCTCGTTTTTCTTTAACAGGTAAGCGCCCTTCTCGCACAGATTTTCTTCCGTGTATTGTGGGCGAACATTTGGAACATCTTGGCGAGTTAACACAAGCATAGATGGGCTATGTAAATTTTCTAAAGCTATCTGCCAGCATTCAAGTGTTTCAGTTGCATCTGCCGGGCGAAGTACTAACAAATTTGGTATTGCGCGCATAGATGCAAGATGTTCTACAGGCTGGTGCGTTGGGCCATCTTCACCCAGGCCTATTGAGTCGTGCGTCATTACATAAATAACTGGTTGGTGCATAAGAGCGCTTAGGCGAATAGCCGGCTTGCAATAATCGGTGAATACAAAGAACGTGCCTCCATAAGGGCGGAAACCGCCATGTAGCGATATTCCGTTCATCGCAGCTGCCATGCCGTGCTCGCGAATGCCATAGTAAATATATTTACCAGAGTAATCATCTGCCGTTACCGGCTTCAGATCATTTTTAGTGAGATTTGAGCCGGTAAGATCTGCCGAGCCACCAATTAATTCAGGCAATGCCGCTGTTAATGCCTTCAAAGATTCACTTGAAGATTTTCGCGTTGCCATTTTTGCTGAAGTGGCGAAAACTTTTTTCGCTTTTTGTATCTCTTCATTAAAATTAGCAGGTAGTTTATGAGCCATTACGCGCTCGAATTCTTTTTTATTTTCTGAGGCGCGAAGTTTATTTTTCCACGAATTATATTTTGAGATATTTTTCTGCCCGGCATCTCTCCACGCATTTAAAATATCAGCAGGAATAACGAAAGGTTCATGCGGCCAATTGATATTTTTTCTTGCGCCTTCAATTTCTGTTTTTCCAAGCGGCGAGCCGTGAGAAGAAGATGTTCCAGCTTTTGTTGGTGCTCCCTTTGCAATTGTAGTGCGGCAACCTATAAGCACTGGCTTGTCAGAATTTTGTGCGTTGGCTAATGCGTTGGAAACTTCTTCAAAGTTGTGGCCATCAACCGAAGCAACATTCCAGCCAGCCGCTTCAAATCTTTTTAACTGATCTTCAGAAGAAGACAAAGAAACGGCACCATCGATAGTTATTTTATTATCATCCCAAAGAACGATAAGCTTGTTTAATTTTAAATGGCCAGCAAGCGAAATAGCTTCCTGAGATATGCCTTCCATAAGGCAGCCATCGCCCGCGATAACATAAGTGCGGTGATCTATCAATTCGCCAAAACGAGCATTCAACATTCTTTCAGCCAGAGCAAAACCAACAGAATTTGCAATGCCCTGTCCTAATGGGCCGGTTGTTGTTTCAATACCTCCAGCTAAACCGAATTCCGGATGGCCACATGTTTTTGAACCAAGCTGACGGAAGTTTTTAATTTCGTCCAAGGTCATCTCTTCGTACCCGGTAAGGTATAAAACCGAGTATAAAAGCATGCTGCCATGACCTGCCGAAAGTATGAACCTGTCTCTATCAGCCCAGCTAGGGTCTTGGGGGTTGTATTTTAAGAATTGTGAGAACAGAACGGTTGCCACATCAGCCATGCCCATAGGCATGCCAGGGTGGCCAGAGTTAGCTTTTTCAACCGCATCCATTGAAAGGGCGCGAATTGCGTTAGACATTTCTTGAAGATTTACAGACATTTAGACAAAACCAAATTTAATGACTAAAAAATTACACGAATTTACTATAACAAAAGAAATAGCAAAACAAGCGTTAAATTTGCTTCCATAAGCACCTAAATCGACTAATCTCTTATAAGCGCAGACTGTCTAAAATAAGGCAAAATTAATAGAATTTTAATAAAATTCGTGGTAACATAGCACATGGCACAGGGAAACAAGAAAAAAAGTGAACTTAAACACCATTCAGATGTAGAGGAGTTCATACCCTATGCCGCACATTTTGATGAAGAAACCCTAGTAACAAAGAACGGCGAGCTTTTGCAGGTTATAAAAGTGACCGGTTTCAATTTTGAGGTTATCAAGGAAGAAAAAGATGACATAAAGCCCTTAAGGGCGCTAGTAAGAGAAGTCTTAAAAAAGACCATAACCGATGATAGCTATTCGTTCTGGATACACACCATAAGAAGAGAGGCGGATATCTCTACAGAAGGATCTTATAAACAAAAATTGTGCAATGACATTAATGAAAAGTGGGTTGCAAATAACAAATTAAGGACCCAATTCATAAACGAGCTTTATATAACGATAATCAAAGAGGGCGATATCTTTCCGCTAAGAAATATAGGCGCGCTGATAAACAACCTTTTTATAAACACAGAACTGAAAGCAAGAAATATAGCCCTTATTGAGGCGCAGAAAAAACTTAGCGCTATAACTAACAGCATAATTGATGGCTTGAAGGGATTTGGCGCGCGCAAGCTTTCAATATACAAAAACGATGGTATTTATTATTCCGAGATTTTGAGCCTGGTAAGCAAGATAATGAATTTAAGGCAGGATGAGCTTCCGCTTGCTCCGAGCAACCTCTCTTCCATGTTGCCTACAAAAACGGTTAATTTCCAATACAACACCATACAAGTAGAAGGGGAAACAAAAAAACATTTCGGTGCAGTTTATAGCCTTAAAGAATACAGGGAAATAACACTAGATGAACTTGACAAGCTTATGCAGCTACCTGTTAACCTTATAATATCTCAAAGTTTCTGTTTCGTTAGTAAGCAGGTGGCCACAGCTGCTTTTGAAGATCAAAAGAAAATATACGAATTATCTAACTCCAAATATATGGCCGAAATATCTGGCATAAAAGAGGCGTTTGACGAGGAAGCAAGTGAGGCGACAGGGTATGGAGAGCAGCAAATAACCATAACGGTACTAGAAGATACTGTGAAAGCCCTCCAGAGCTCGGTTTTTATTGTTGTGGATACGCTAAGGGACATGGGATTATTTTGTGTGAGAGAAGATCTTTTCATGGAAAATTGCTATTGGTCGATGATGCCTGCTAATTTTGATTTTATATTCAGAAAGACATACCTGCCGTTCCAAAGGCTTGGGGGGTTTGCTTCACTACACAATTTTATAACGGGTAAATATAAAAATAACCGCTGGGGAAATGCAGTTACAACCTTCTTTACCTCAAAAGGTATGCCGTATTTCTTTAACTTCCATTATGAAAAGAACGGCCACACAATTATAGTAGGTGAAGATGCCGTTGAAAAAAGCCTGCTTATAAAATTTCTTATATCTCAGGCACAAAAATACGACACAAAAACATTCTTTGTAGAGGCAGAAAAAAGTTCAGAGATTTTTATTAGTGCGATAGGAGGAAAATATTACGAGGCAAGCACCTTTTCTTTGTCGGCAAATGATCGGCCAGGCGTTGTAGGTGTAAATGTAAAGGCTGGCCCGGATGAGGTAATAAACATCTTAAACAGCATTGAGCTTAGCCTGGATTCTAACGCTCCTGCACTTGTTTATATTGATGATTCTATTACTTCAATAAATGACCAGGGCCTTTCAGAATATTTAAGCAACTGGATGAAGAAGCTTACAGAAAAGAATGCAATGGTTATATTTAGCGCGAAGACAAACCTAACATATAAACAGCCAGGGATATTCTTAAAGAATTTAACTGATCTTATAGAAACTAAGATATTTCTTCCCAACCCAACTGCTGATTTTAGCTATAAAGAAGTGTTTTATATAAAAGAGAAGGAGCTTAAGGCGGTAAAAGGGATGGTGCAAGAGGAAAACGAGGTGATGATAAAACGCCATCTAGATTCTGTGGTTGTAAAATTTAATTTAGGCAACATCAGAAAAATGCTTGCCGCATTCTCTGATAACCAGGAAAACCATGAAGCTCTAAAAAAATGCATGGAGGAAGCGGGCAGCGATAACCCAGAGAACTGGCTTGTGCCGTACTATTCTAAAATGAATTTATGAAGTATTTTTATATTATAATCTTATCAGCTTTCTTTTCGCTCGTATCGACGCAAGATGCCTCTGCACGACTATTTCAGCCAAAATGCCACGAAGGGGACACAGATGCTGAATGTGATGATAAGCTTAACAGCTATGTTGATGTTAACCGCGGTTTAGATGTTACCGGAATGACATATAGCGCAACCTGGGATGCAGGGTTCGATCCAAACAATGTAAACTGGGCATCTATACCAGTATGTATGTATAACAGGCTTAACCAGCTACAAGGTGATCCTGCGACACTGGTAGTAAATAAATTCTTCACTACAGATAAAGCAAAAATACTTCTGGGCATCAAGAATGCTAATTCATGCCCGCTTCCTGGCAGTACGGTTTTTAGTGATTATCCGCAAGCAATTGCTGGCGAGTTTTTAGTAAGTGGGGCAATTTGTGTAGTAAACTCTATAATGTTTGATGCCATGTTCAGGGTGTACTGCACTATAATTCTATGGTTCTACAACATTCTTTTCGCGATGATAATAATATACGTAATGTTTTACGGAATGTCTGTAATGATAGGCATAGGAAAAGACCCTCTTAAAGAAGCCCCGAAAAGAATATTAAAAATAATAATAATCTTCGGATTAGCAGTAAACGCACAGGTGGGCTTCAGGTACGTTCATAACGGATTTCTGACAGTATTAACGGCCTTCACAGATATGCTTGTTGACATGCAGCCATACTCTGATGAAAGCGGCCAGCCTGCATATAAGAAAAGCACCATATCAGGTATGGGCGGTGATTTTCTTATGGAGCAAGGACCGTTGCTGGATGAGAACGGAGATAAATGGAAGCCGGTTATGGGGATGCATGATTACTACGACATGATATATTACAACTATGAGAAGGCCCAGAGGCCTTATGTTGATGACCAGAACCCCGGAATGACAATAACCGAGCTTAATGCCTTATATACCAGTATGAAGTTTCAAACGCCCTCTGGATTACCATACGATAAGTTTGTAGAGCCCGAAGATTATGTTCCTTTCAGGGTGCCGGAAATGCAGTGGACATACAAAGAGGTTCCAAGAAATAGCGGCAACTACAAAATGTATCCTGTATTTGAAGATGTTACACTTGGCCAGGGCGCAGCAACATCAGGAAATCTCGAGACAAAAGGATACCAGTACTTTGATTGCATTCTAGATTTTAAATGGAATGCCTATCCAATGGACGAAAGGAACTACCCTAGAAAGCCCAGCCTGGAGCTTTATCCAAGGTGTCAGAAAAGCCTATGGCCGATTTTGCCGAACATAGCGCCTTATGGCCTGGTATGTAAGTTCAAGGTGGATAACAGAGAGGATATAGATATTAACGGTGACGGAACTGTAGACGACAAAGATAAGTTTCTGAGAGGCAAAGTTATACCCGCAAATGAGACTGCAGGTACGCGCTCACATTGCCGATACGCTGATGTAGATAGCTCATCAGTTAAAGCCCTTACTGAACCTAAGAGGTTAAAGAACGTTAAATATCTTTCCGGTGGAGATGCTGTAGACGACGCAGCTTTGAACGAAACTTGTGACCCAATACTTTGGTGGGAATGCAGAAAGCCATTCCAGGGCGTGCTAAGCCGTATTGATTCTATGTTCAACTCAGTTCTTGGCAACGATAACGGCAAGAATATAGGTGCTCTGGCAATTGCGCTTGCGCTTTGGGCAAGTGGCTCTGGCATACTGCTGTCGCTGTTCTTAATGACAGGCCTTGCAACAATGATGCTGGCCACCATGCAGCTGATATGGACATATGTAACAGCACTAATGTCACTTACCTTCATGCTTATGCTTTCCCCAATCTTTATCTCTTTTGCACTATTCAAGGTTACGGAAAGCATGTTCAAAGGCTGGCTGGCGGCGTGTATAAGCTATGCGCTTCAACCATTCCTTGTTCTGGCTTTTATTTATATGCTTTCAAATATGACCTCGGTAGATAAGCTTTCAAAGCTTGCCAAAACAGAAATATCTAACAAGGTTTACGTAGCAAACGGCAAAGAGGGGCAAACGAAAGTATCGTTCAGTGCAAAATCGTTCATTATGCCTTTATATGAAAAACCTTATGATTTTGATAGATGGTACCTGATAAGCACTTCTAAAAATCCGTATGTTCCAAACCTGAATCAAGACATTCCAGATCCTAGGGCGATATATATTTCTGCCGAGCAAAGAGAGAATTATCTTAAAAATAAAGGCGAATATGTTTTAAACTACTGGCTGGCTTATAAGTGCGGCACAGCAATATCCCTTCTCCACAAACAGGAAGAAATGGATAAAATGTCTTCATGTAGCTACACAAACTTTGGTCTGGTAAGACAAATATGGTATGAAGGTTACTGGGGAAGTGCGCCGAACCAAAAAACCAGCAGAAGAGGTGTAGAGGCCTTGGTTGACCACCGGGGCTTAACGGGATCGGGAGAGTTTAGTGAGCTGTTAACATGCTGGAGCTATGGTTGTGAGCTTAATCATGGCGGCTCAATAGGAACTATTAAATATGAAGGAGTTCACCCCGGTTATGGAGAAGCTTGTACTATTGACAGTGACTGTGGCAATGGGGGCACGTGTACAAATGGTAGATGTGTTGCAAACGCCGTGGCATCTCCTGATGACGGTGACGCATTTGTAGGAGAGCCCACAGGGCGTAATGTGTGGGGAAGTATCATGGGACTGGGAGAATTTCCTAAATGTGTAAAATACTGCCCGCAATTTAAACCGGCGTATAAAATTAACGATACGTCAACCGTTGACCCGCGCCTGGATGCGGTAAACGATTTTTATCCCGATGGAGTTACATGGTGCCCTGATATTGTTGATAACGTAACAGGCTTGGCCCCGAAGGATGGCTTGCCCGATATATGTGCGCCTAATGCGGAATGCGTAAAATACTGTATGTCAGTGCCGCAAGGGTTCAAAAGTAATTATGCAAATCTTATCACCGGTGCGATAGTGTGGGTGTTTTTAAATATAATAACGGCCGCATTCATGACACAAGTGCCAAAACTTGCTGAGGCACTTTCAAGGTGGGATATAAGCGCCCAGCCAGGGTTCACTTCTGGCCAGAAAGGAATTGTTATTGGCGGCGCTTCAAGGAAGTACGACGAAACCGGAATGAATGCATGGACAAAAGCCGAGCAAAGCCAGATGTACCATGTGGGCGGATTATTTGATACCGGGCTGTTCTCGGGCAATGCCGGCGCCATTCCTGGCTTAGCAGAAAAAATGACGAGATTAGGCAAGAAAGATATTTTTAATAGCGAGGGAA
>CAZLZP010000066.1:0-296 GCA_964564045.1 uncultured Rickettsiales bacterium | reverse complement strand
CAGAAAAAATGACGAGATCGAAGGTAAGAAGAGTTGGTAGTGAAGGAATAATAGAAGAGGTGTCGGCAATTCCTCGTTGGAGAAATGACCCGGCCTCTAATGCAGCTAAGAAGCAACAAGAGATAGAAGAATTTAAGACCAAAGTTCTCATGGAGTACAAAGCCCGGCTTAACTTAAAAGAAAACCAAAGTATGAATAAACCAACCCCGATTGATTCCAGCACCATGAATACATTTTCTAAATTTGCTAGCTTCAGACCAGCTGTACCAACAGGCCTAAAGCACTCGGATCTATGG
>CAZLZP010000065.1:389-8254 GCA_964564045.1 uncultured Rickettsiales bacterium | reverse complement strand
TGAACAACCTGTTTATTTAAGCGGTAAGGCAGCGCAGAAACCACCGCATCAAACTTCTTCAGCGTATCATTAAGGAATTTTTCATCAGAAAGATTTCCGGAAATGGTTTTAAAAGCAAGCTTGCGGCCTTTGGAATTATCAATGCCGGTAACATCGAACTTCGCTTCGTGCAATAACGTTGCAACCAAAGTTCCAACCTTACCCAAACCTAAAACCGCTACATTTTTTATCATGACCAGACCTTGATTATTTATACACAAGGCTACAGATAATTTTGTAAATTAGCAAAACTATTTTATTTTGTAGATCTTCATTCTTTTGGGAGAGATGTAAACCATATCACCTTTTGCTATACTCTCTTCTTCCAGCACGTTTGGCGGCACTTCGGCGAATAGCAGGCGGCCATTCTTATCTTCCATCTCTATTTTTGTAAGCGGGCCGGCAGAGTTTATGTAAACCACCTTGGTTTTAAGGAACTGGTCGTGCTTAGGGGTTTTTGTAACGAACATTTCATGCGGACGGCAGTATATTTTCAGCTCTTTAGTATTTTCCGGACGCTGTGTTATTGTAACATTGGTTCTTTCCACCAGGGTTTCTTCAGATTTTTTAATACCAAGCTTCTCAGATATCATATCTATCAGGCCGGTAGCCTTTTCTTTTTCAAGGGTCATGAAGCTTTTTGCCTTTTCGTAATCATCAAGGTGAAGGTTGCCCTCATCATCACGCCAGCCGCGGAATTCGTTATAGTTCCCAAGGAAATCATACACGAAAGAATTCGCCGGATTATGGTACACCTGTTCAGGCGCACCCACCTGCTCTACCTTACCGTTACTCATTACCACTACCTTGTCGGCAACTTCCATCGCCTCTTCCTGATCGTGCGTTACGAACACAGAAGTAATATGAATTTCGTCATGCAGCTTTCTCATCCAGCGACGAAGCTCTTTTCTAACCTTTGCATCAAGCGCACCGAATGGTTCATCTAGTAGCAGAACTTTTGGTTCCACCGCAAGCGCACGAGCAAGCGCCACACGCTGCCTTTGCCCACCGGAAAGCTGGTTAGGGTATCTATCGTAGAAGGCATCAAGGTGAACCAGTTGCAGTAACGACATAACCTTTTCGTTTATGGCAGCCTCGGTTGGGCGCTGTTCTTTCGGGCGAACCCGCAAGCCAAAAGCCACGTTATCGAATACTGTCATGTGCTTGAACAGCGCATAGTGCTGGAACACGAAACCCACGTTACGCTCCTGAACGGCCTTATTGTGAGCCTCCTGCCCATCAAGAATAACTTCGCCGCTATCGGCAAATTCAAGGCCGGCAATGATACGCAGCAGCGTTGTTTTACCCGAACCAGAGGGCCCAAGCAAAGCTACAAGTTCACCAGATTTTATTTCAAGGTTAACGTTCTTCAGCGCAGTGAAATCCTTGAACCTTTTGTTAATATTTTTAACTGTTATGCCCATATCAATATCTAATGTTTACCAGTTTTTCTTGTATATTTCTTTTCAAGTAACGTTTTTAATATCAGAGTTACAATAGCAAGCAATGTTAAAAGTGATGCCACCGCAAACGCCGCTACAAAGTTGTATTCATTGAATAATATCTCTACGTGAAGAGGAATAGTGTTGGTTGAACCTCTTATATGGCCAGAAACTACTGAAACCGCACCAAATTCGCCCATTGCCCTGGCATTACATAATAGTACGCCATATAATAACCCCCATTTAATATTAGGTAGAGTTACGTGCCAGAAAGTTTGCATACCAGTTGCTCCAAGTAGAATGGAAGCCTCTTCTTCTTCAGTTCCCTGCTCCTGCATTAGTGGTATAAGTTCACGCGCAACGAAAGGGAATGTTACGAATATTGTAGCTATTACCAATCCCGGTACAGCAAATACAACCTGTAATTCGTTATCTATAAGCCAGCGCCCCAGCATTGAATGTGTGCCGAATAAAAGTATGTATATCAACCCCGATATAACCGGCGAAACTGAGAAGGGCAGATCGATGAAGGTGATAAGTAATTGCTTGCCAGTAAATTCAAACTTGGCTATTGCCCAGCTTGCAACCACACCAAACACAACGTTACACGGAACCGCTATTACCGCAACCAGCAGCGTTAGCTTTATTGCATCTATGGCATATTCTTCGTTAACACCATCCCAATATGCCTGAAAACCTTTAGCGAACGCTTCAGCGAAAACCGCGAACACAGGTAGAAGCACTACAATTCCCATAAAGGCAACGCCAAGAAATATCAGTATCGATTTTATCAATAGAGATTCCGCGGTTGCTGATTTTACGAACTTAGCCATTATCCTTTTACTCTTCTAATATTTATTTTCTGCAGGTGGTTTATAACAAGTAACATAATGAATGATGCAATAAGCATAACCACCGCTATGGCAGTTGCGCCTGCTACATCATACTGTTCAAGCTTTATAACTATTATAAGCGGAACTATCTCGGAAATGCCAGGCATGTTGCCCGCAATGAATATAACTGAACCATATTCACCAAGAGCACGGGCAAAAGCCATTGCAAACCCTGTAAGAAGTGCAGGCCCAATATGCGGAAGTATAACGTGAAGGAATATCTGCAGCCTGTTGGCACCTAAACTTGCCGCTGCTTCCTCGAATTCTTTTTCCATATCTTCAAGTACCGGCTGAACTGTTCTTACTACAAATGGAACCCCAATGAATATTAACGCAATTGTTATACCTATTGGGGTATAGGCAACTTTAATTCCCATTGGTTCAAGATACTGCCCTATTAAGCCATTAGGGGCATAAAGTGCGGTAAGTGCTATACCGGCAATTGCAGTTGGCAGAGCAAAAGGAAGATCTACCAGGGCATCGATTATTTTTTTACCGGGGAATTTATAGCGAACTATTATCCAGGCAACTATCAGGCCGAATATTAAATTTATGAAAGCAGCAATAAGAGATGTACCAAAGCTTATTTTATAGGCATGTACCAGCCTTGAAGCGGTAACAGTATCCCAGAACTGCTGAGGACTTAGCTCGGCAGTTTTAATAAATAAGCCCGATAGCGGCACTAATACTATCAGGCTTAAATATGCCAGAGTGAAACCAAGCGTTATCCTGAAACCAGGGATAACACTCGGTTTTCTCCAATCTTTAAAAAAAGTAGATGTCAAATTATTACTAACCTTTATTGCGCTTTAGATATCTCGTCAAAAACACCACCATCATCAAAGTGCTTTCTCTGAGCTTCTTTCCAGCCACCGAAATCTTTTATAGTAACAAGATCCAGCTTAGGGAATTTATCTGCATATTTAGCAGCAACTTCCTGATTTGTAGGGCGGTAGAAATTTTTTGCAATAATTTCCTGAACTTCTTTACTGTATAACTGTTCCAGATACGCTTTTGCAACTTCGTAAGTGCCGTGTCTGGCAGCTACTTTGTCTACCACTGCAACAGGGGGTTCGGCAAGTATACTTATAGAAGGAACAATTATCTCGAAACCATCACCAAACTCTTTTTTGGTAAGGAAGGCTTCATTTTCCCATGCAAGAAGAACATCACCTAAGCCACGCTGTGCAAACGTTATACTTGAACCACGCGCACCGGTATCATATACAGCCACATTAGCGAAAAGCTTGCTAAGGAATTCTTTGATCTGCGTTTCATCGCCACCAAATTTTTTATCAGCATACGCCCACGCTGCTAAATAGTTCCAGCGGGCACCACCAGAGGTTTTAGGGTTAGGTGTTATTACCTGCACGCCTTGCTTGGTAAGATCATCCCAATCTTTAATTCCCTTTGGGTTACCTTTCTTAACAAGGAACACGATAGTAGATGTATATGGCGAGCTGTTATTCTCCAGCTTACCCTGCCACCCTGGAGTTAGCAGTTTCGATTTTTCTGCTATTGCATCAATATCCCCCGCCAGAGCAAGTGTTACAACATCTGCCTCCAACCCATCAATAACCGACCTGGCCTGCTTACCAGAACCACCAGGAGATTGCTTTATTTCAACATCCTGACCGCTCTTTTCTTTCCAGAATTTAGCGAAGTATTTGTTATATTCTTCATATAACTCTCGCGTTGGGTCATAAGATACGTTCAAAAGTTCAATTGAATCTTCAGCTTTTGCAACGCCAGAAAGTAAAGTTGATAAGCCAATTATAATGGCTAATAAATAGTTTAGTTTTTTCATTTTCAGTCTCCAAATACTATGAATAGTTAAAATTTAAATTGTACACGGGTTAGCACAACTTTTTCATCAGGCCTGTCACCAGTTGTAGCTCCGCCTTCAAAGCTGTTCTGTGCAAAATCTAATGCTATCTTTATATTCTGATTCAGGTGCCAGTTCAAACCAAGCACCCTCTCCTCAACCGAGGTTGCCGATGATGTGCTGCTTGCAAATGTACCAAATGAATTATCATCTATATCAAGCCTGCTAACCCTGCCGGCAATCTCGAACGCACCATAATTACCTTTGGAAAGATCGAAATCTGTTTTTGGCTTTACACCATCGAATGCAGCATCTTCACCGGTAAGTACGTAGCTTGCCGCTGCTGACCATGCATCATGCTTCAGTTTTGCATCAGTCGCACCGTTCCTGACCTCTTGTGAGTTAGAAAAATATTCGCCTAAGAAACCGAATGGGCCATTATAGTACCAAGCCTGCGGGTTTATTTTTACTGACTTGCCGTTCGCAAATGTACCCGCCGAATAGGTAAAAAAGTTATTCTGGCCAGTTGTTTTATAACCAGAGGTAAGTTCTGTACTAGATGTAGAACCATCCTTTTGGCCAGTTTCTCCGGCTATACCGACACCTAAACCCTGTAACCAGGTATTGTCAGAATTTTTAAATGGCTGAGCGAATATTCTGCCCACTACACTTTTACTACCGCTTGTATCAGCAGTTACATCAGCACCATCAGCGCCACCATCTACCACAGCAAGCTGATATTCAAGAGTGCCTGGGATAAATTCACCGTAGGCACCAAAACCAATATCTCTTGATGTTACGAAATTGCTGCTCGGAAGTCCGCGTTCAACGAACAGACCTTCAGTATCTGATTGCCATTTTTCAAGACCAATAGGAGCCTTGAATTTACCCGCTCTCAGAGTAAGTACATCGTCAGCTTTCCAGTCAGCATAAGCATCAACCATCTTTACCGAGCTACCACCAAAATCTGCAGTAAGTCTTCCTGAAAAATCTCCAGGTAATTTAACTTCAAATGTCGGGCGCGCCTGCCTTATCAGAAAAGTATCACCGTTATTTGACTCATCATTAAAATATGTTCTTGAATCAGCCTGGGCATAACCTTTTACTTTCAGTTGATATCTTTTATCGGCACCGGTAAATAGCAGACCCTTACTGTTATATTCAACTGTACCAAATTTCTCGGAGCTGTTCTTAGCAACCTCTTCATTTATCTCCTGCTTACGCTCCAGGAAATTTACCCTTTCCTCAAGTTCTGCGTTTGAACGGCCACCGCCGCTATTTGAAGCAACGCGTTGCTGTTTTAGTTCTTTCACTTCCTGCTGAAGAGATTTTATCTGCGCTTGCAGCTCAGCAAATTGCTCTGCCGATATTTCAACCGCATTCGCTGTGCTGCTAAACAATATTACGCTTAGAGCCGTTGTAGTTAATAGTTTTTTCATTTTAAACCTCACTTTTACTTTTAGAGTTGTCTCTTTGTTAATAATTTATAATTTTATCTCCGGCTTTCCGGTAGAATTTTTATTTGACCCAATAAACTAACTTTGTTTATCAAACCGAATCTTCTCACTTTTCTCTACCTGAACCACTTTGGAATCATGTATCACTATTTCTACAGTTCCGTACTTAAGTTCACGTATCGAGCTAATAATATTTCTTTCAACTTCTGTTGGGATAATATCTTTTGTCATTTTTCCCTCCACTATATACAATAATTTATAAAATCTACCCCTTTAGGGTCCATACCGGCAAGTTCTCTTAAATTATAATTATCGAGAACGTTCGATATTGCATTCCTTACATTCACCATCAGCTTTCTAATTGCACATGTTTTCTCATCATGGCAATCATCACACTTCTTATATGCGGTAACACTTGCACATCTGGTTGGCGCAAGCGGACCATCTATCGCACGAATGATGTTACCTACATATATATGTTCAGGGTTCTGCGAAAGATGATAACCGCCGAATACTCCGCGCTTACTATCTACAAATCCATTACTTCTTAACTCCTGCATAATAGTTTCCAAAAATTTGTGCGGAACATCCGCTTCTTTTGCTATCGTTTTTATCTGCATCATCGCTTTGTCTTTTCGTGCAAGAACACAAAGGGCGCGAAGGGCATATTTTGCTTTCATTGATAGCATTAAAAACTCCATTCCATATAATTCATATGTATTTTGTATAGATTAATTCATAGTAAGTCAATAGGAATTTGATATATTTTATATGTTACTGATATTTATAGATATATAATATAATACTATTGGCTGTTATTTTATGTTATAATATATGCCTATAGTCAATCACAGGAGCTTCCATGCATTATAAACCTAAATCAAATTTCACCAAGCCTCCAAAGAACAGCCTGCCGAAACACGGTAAGAATGAGAATTTCAATAATAAGCAGAAAAAAGCTGACATAGTGAATGAAAACACCGCTCATAACCCTAGCAGGAAAGAGCCTAGCCATACTGAGCATAATACAGATAAAAAGTAATTCATTGCTGGCGTCTCTGAACGGACTTATGAAAGGCCATCTGGCCTTTCACCCTCAAGGGGATATTCTAATCTAACAATCTTTTCTTGGCAAATGCTTTGCCGGAACCGGTTTTTAGATAATATTCAAATTCTTTTGCTTTCCTCTCGTTAGAAAAAGCGTGGTAACTCACAAGCTCCCAAGGCATATATTTTGATGTATGCTTTGATTTCCCCTCGTTATGGTATTTCAAACGAATTTTTAGGTCCTCAGTGTAACCACGATACGTTTGCTCAGGAAACTTTATACTTCTGATTAAATAAACATAATACATAGAATTAACCATTTGTGTCATCCTTCGCCGAGGCTTCGGACGACAGCCGCGCTCTAAAATCGCTTCTTACTGGCGTAAGCCAGCCGAAGCTCTTTAAGAGCGAAGGCTGGTGCCTCTGAACGGACTCGAACCGTTACATCCTTGCGAATAGCAGATTTTGAGTCTGCCGCGTCTACCAATTCCACCACAGAGGCATGCTTGTGATATATAAGAGCAAATATGCAATAGATTAAGCTTTTGTTCTAGTCAAGTACCTACAATTATTTAATTTATTTGAATAAATCACTAAAAAGTAATAGATTATCTGTTCGAGTATAAAATACTTACAGGGTTTCTATGGCAGAAGAAGAAAAGAAAGAAGGCGAAGCGAAAGCAGAAACAAAAGAAGAAAAGAAAGCCAAAAAGGCGAAAGAAAAGGCTGATAAAAAAGCTGCAAAAGCGGCTGCAAAGGCCGCTAAAAAAGGTGGCGCGGCACCTGCTGAAGGCGAAGCAGGCGCAGAAGGCGGAGAAAAGAAAGAGGGTGAAGAAGCTGCTACGGCGCTTGGCCCAGATGGTCAGCCGTTACCGGTAGAAGCACCAAAAAGTAAAAAGAAATTAATTATAATAATTGTTGCAGCCGTTCTGCTACTTGGCGGCGGCGGTGCCGGCGTGATGATGAGCGGTATATTAGGCGGTGGCGAAGATAAAGAAAAAACTGCTGAAGAAGCACTTACCGCTGAACACATAATGTATCACGATATGGAAGAGTTCCTGGTGAACCTTAATAATCCAGGAACGCAGATCAGCTTCCTGAAGGCCGTAATTACCCTTGAATTGCCTAACCAGCTTTCACTGAATGAGGTGCAGGATAAAAT
>CAZLZP010000065.1:0-379 GCA_964564045.1 uncultured Rickettsiales bacterium | reverse complement strand
CCGAAGATCCGAGATGATTTCCAGGTATATCTGCTAGAACTGCGAAACAGCGATCTTCAGGGATCTGCAGGGTTACAGAGGTTACGCGTAGAGTTATTGCTTCGCATAAACAGCGTAATGGAAAAAGGTAAAGTTAATAATATTTTATTCAAAGAAATAATTATCCAGTAACTATTATTTAGAATAATTATGGGCACAGAAGAACAAAAACCAGTTGAAGCAGGCGGCGAAGATGCAGCAGTTGCGGCCATGATGTCTGAAATGGTCGAAGGCCAGGCAGGCAGCACCTTATCGCAAGACGAGATAGATTCCCTTCTTGGTTTTGGCGAAGAAAAGGTTGTGCCCACCCGCGGGATTGATGCTATTATATATAGGGCAA
>CAZLZP010000064.1:0-8494 GCA_964564045.1 uncultured Rickettsiales bacterium | reverse complement strand
CGCGTTCATCATTTCATTCCTTATATTCGACAATATACAAATAAGTATAATCATGTACCTTGCATTTGTTGTTACTTTTGTGGTTGGTGTTGTTGTGGGTTCGCTTGTGCCGTTGCTTATGCATAAATTCGATTACGACCCTGCGGTGGCATCGCCGGTATTCGTAACTGCGGCAACAGATCTTGTTTCATTTTTCTTTTTCCTGGGCACCGCAACATTAGTCTTGCTGTAATTTAAATTAATACTATTTTCCTAATATGGAAACACAGGAAGTATTAGAAATATCCCGTCAGGCAATATTCGTTTTGCTCAAGGCTTCCTTGCCGCTTATGCTTGTTGCACTGGTAATAGGTGTCATAATTTCTCTGTTCCAGGCACTAACCCAAATACAAGAGATGACCCTTTCTTTTGTACCTAAAATAGTAGCCATATTTTTAAGTCTTATACTTGCTATGCCTTTTATTCTTGAGGTCTTGAAAGACTTTACCATAGAATTATTTAATAGAATTGCCGGGGGATAAAATATGTCTAAAAACAAAGCCTGCGTTATCGGATATCCAATATCCCATTCTCTTTCACCAATAATTCATAATTACTGGCTTAAGAAATATAATATTGAAGGTGAATACACGGCAATTGAAGTTAAGCCTGAGGATCTTGAGCAATTTATTCTGAACCTTGGCAAGAATGGCTACTCTGGTTGCAACATTACTATTCCACACAAAGAGAAGGCGTGGGAAGTTGTATCAAAATTCAGCGGTTCGCCTGATGATGAATTATATACGGTTCCAAATCACATAGCTTTTTTTATGAAGGCTATAAACACCATAGTGATAGATCAGAACCAGCATTTTGTGGCAACCAATACCGATTTTATCGGGTTCGCGCGCAATCTTTTAGAAGCGCAGCCAAACTACGATTATGCCAATTCCATCGCGCTTATACTTGGTGCTGGCGGCGCAGCAAAAGCGGTAGCGTTCGCTTTGGCCTCTATGAATATTGCGCATATAGTTATAGCTAACCGAACTCTTACAAAAGCGTTTGAGGTTAAAGAGATGATGGTAGAACATTTCAATTATCCCGAAGATAAAATAAGCGTGGTAGAGTGGGAAGACAGGGACGCCATAATTAAAAGCAGCAACATAGTTGTGAATGCCACTTCGCTTGGAATGAAAAATCAGCCTGATATGGACATAGATTTTTCTGAGCTGCAAAAGAAGTCTTTGGTTACTGATATTGTTTACAATCCCCTTGAAACCACATTTTTAAGGAAGGCAAAAGAAGCCGGTGCCATAGTGGTTGATGGCTTAGGTATGCTTATCCATCAGGCCGCTCCCGGGTTCGAAGCCTGGTTCGGGCAGAAGCCAGAGATAGATGAAGAACTTCGCAACGCAGTTCTTAACCATTTGGAAAATAAGTAAAAATACCTATATCCGCAAAACTAGGTGTAATTTAAAATAAAAGTCGCAATTTTTATTGTAATTTGCTATAATTGCTATTATATCTCTCACGCCCGCACGAGCGGGATTTATTATATGACATTGAATTTGGAACATAAATATCAGGAGTTTAACTCCAAAAATAATTCACTCGATGCAGGTGATCTTATCAAAGCATCGTATGAATTTTTTGGTGATAAACTTGCTGTATTCTCATCTTTTGGTTCATACTCGGCGCTTCTTTTAAAGTTCGTGGCAGATGTGAACAAGAATATTCCGGTATTGTTTCTGGAAACCGGAAAGCATTTTTCTGAAACCCTGCAGTATGTTGAAGATATTAAAAATACTCTAGGCTTGAAAAATATTATAGCACTTACACCAGATGAAAAGATACTTGCTCACGCAGATTCAAAAGGAGATCTTTGGTCTTCCAATGTGGATAGATGCTGCTGGATACGCAAGGTAGAGCCGCTAGACAGGCACCTTGCCGAGGCTGGATATGAGGCAGTTATAACCGGCCGTCGTTCTTATCAAACCAAAGAGCGTTCAGCCATAGAAAAGATTGAGCTTGATGATCAGGGTAGAATTCGTATAAATCCGGTAGCGTTCTGGACCAAAGATAAGATCAAGGAAGCGTTCAATGATTTAGGGTTACTTCAGCATCCACTTGTGGCGCAGGGTTATCCTTCAATAGGTTGCGCACCGTGTACTCGCCAAGTTCGCCCTGGCGAAGATGAGCGTGCAGGAAGGTGGGCGCACATAGTAGATCTGCAGCCAGAGGCACAGCAGAAAACTGAATGCGGCATTCATTTGAACCGTGATGATATAAAAGATTTTGCTATATGAAAAAAACTATCTTTATACTGGTAACACTCTGTTTTCTTATGGGTTACTTTTTGTGGGTTCAGATATCTCAGGTATCTGAAAAACCGCAGGAGGTAACTATGGAAACAAAGGCGCCCGAAGCTATCAGCGAAAAGCCGAAGGAAGATACTATTCCAATTAACGAGCAAGATAGAATAGCTGCCGGTAATATTTCTTTAGATCTGAAATGGTTGGAAAAGAATTCTGCCGGAAAGGAAAATGTTAAAAATGAGGAATTGAAAAAGGCGTTCATTGAGAACAGACAGCTTATAGAAGATCTGCCTAAAGTTATAAAGAAAAGTTTTGGAGAAGCCTGTTCCAAGCACACAAGAACCAAGCAGGCACTGGGAAAATGCTTTAAATCATTCAAGTTATTCTTGAATGAAGAGTGTAAAAATATGGATATCAGCAGCAGAATAAAATGTTTTTCGGCGCCAGATATAAACAAATTCAAATTAAATTTTAAACCGGAGTAACTACATGACTGATAAAAAACAGATGGACCATTTATCTAAGCTTGAAGCGCAGAGCATTTTTATTTTCCGTGAAGCATTTAATAAAATTAACAACATGGCAATGTTGTGGAGCTTCGGCAAAGATTCCAACGTAATGATACACCTGGCTCGCAAGGCGTTCTTCGGCAAGGTTCCGTTCCCGCTTATCCATTGTGATACTGAACTGGAATTTGAAGAGGTGTATGCCTTCCGTGATAAATACGTGAAAGATTGGGGTATCAATTTCATATCGGAAGTGTGCCCACCGCTTGAAACCACAGATGAATCTCTGCCGCACTCGGCGCGTATTGCTGCACGTAAAACCGGCGGCCTTAAAAATGTTATCAGGAAGAACGGCTTCAATGCAATTGTTACCGGCATAAGGCGTGATGAGGAAGGTACCCGTGCGAAGGAACGTTATTTTTCCCCGCGTGATGCTGAAGGTGCGTGGGATGTAAAAGACCAGCCGCCGGAATTCTGGGATCAGTTCATGACAGATTTTCCGCAGGGAACTCACGTGCGAATACACCCGCTTCTACACTGGACCGAGCTAGATGTATGGTTGTACATACAGCGAGAAAATATTCCTATCGTTCCGCTATATTTAGCGAAGCCTTACCATAAATTCGAAGGTCGTGATTTCGGTGGCAAAATTATGCGCTTCCGTTCCCTTGGAGAAAAGGGTATTACCTGGCCGCTTGAAAGCCCGGCAGCTTCAATTGAAGAAATTATCGCAGAGCTGCGCGTAACAAAAGTTTCTGAACGTTCCGGCCGCCCTATGGGTGCCGATGAAGATGAATCTTCGTTCGAGCGTTTAAGGGCAGATGGATACATGTAATGAAAAAAGTATTATTCATAGTTACATCAGCGAAGAAGATGGGAGATAGCGAAACGGGAATTTGGTTCGAAGAGCTATCAACACCTTACTACGTGCTTACTGATGCTGGTGTTCAGGTAGATATCGCTTCGCCAAAAGGCAAGGGCGTTCACTTTGCTCCTGGTTCACTTTCACCAGAAAATCTTATCGTATCAGTTAAGAAATTTCGTGATGATAAATTTGCCATGAATAAGGTTGAACATACAAAACTTCTAAAGCTGTTAGACCTTAACGATTACCATGCGGTATTTTTCCCTGGTGGTCATGGTGCGGTGGTAGATCTTCCTGATGATAAATTTCTGGAAGATAATCTGGGAAATTATTTTGATACCGGCAAACCGGTTGCGGCTATATGCCACGGCCCTGGCGGTTTGGTGAAAGCCAGAAAACATGATGGCACATCTATTGTAGAAGGTCGCAGGGTTACATGCTTCACCAACTCGGAAGAAAAATCCATCGGTGTTGATAAAAAAGTTCCGTTCCTTCTTGAATCTCGCCTGCGTGATCTTGGCGGAAAATTTGAATGCGGTCCTGATTTTCAGGAATTCGCTATTCGTGATGGAAATTTAATAACCGGACAGAACCCTGCATCATCGAAGATATGTGCCGAGCTATTGTTGGAAGTACTAAAAGATTAACTTAAGGAAAATAAAATGGCTAAAACAAATCAAAAAATAAATACCCAAATCTCTGAAGCTGCTCATGCAGCCAAAGAGCAGATGAAAATTGTGATAGTTGGTCACGTAGATCATGGTAAATCTACGCTTATTGGCAGGCTGTTCTACGATACAGATTCTCTGCCAGATGGCAAGGTTGAGCAGATCAAAGCTTCTTGCGATAAGCGTGGCATGCCTTTTGAATACAGCTTCCTGCTTGATGCACTTCAGGCTGAACGTGATCAGGGTATCACTATCGATACCACTCAGCTTTGGTTCAAAACAGATAAAAGAAATTACGTAATTATCGATGCTCCCGGCCATAAAGAATTTTTGAAGAACATGATATCTGGCGCGGCACAAAGTGAAGCTGCGGTGCTGGTGATAGATGCCAAAGAAGGCGTTAAAGAGCAATCTAAGCGCCATGGTTACCTGCTTTCTCTGCTTGGAGTTCCGCAGATAACAGTTGCTGTTAACAAAATGGATCTGGTAGATTTCAGTGAGGCGGAATTCAAGAAGATTGAAAAAGAATACCGTACATATTTGAAAGAGATTGGCGTTGAACCAACTTTCATTATTCCAATTTCCGGACGTGATGGTGATAACGTTACGCAAAAATCTGCTAACATGAAATGGTACAAAGGCCCAACTATTCTTGAAGCGCTTGATGAATTCAAACCGGCAAGGTCTCTTGAAGAGCTGCCGCTTCGTTTGCCGGTGCAAGATGTATATAAGTTTGATGAACGCCGTATAATTGCCGGTCGTATTGAATCTGGTAAAATTAAAGCGGGTGATGATATCGTATTCTCGCCTTCTAACCGTGTGGTAAAAGTTGTATCGCTTGAAACCTGGCCTGAGAGTAAAAAAACTGAAGCATGGTCTGGTGAATCTGTTGGTATAACTCTTTCCGAGCAGATATTTGCAGAGCGCGGGCAGGTGGTTTCTCACCTTAAAGATGCGCCAGTGCTTACAAATATTTTCCGCGGAAAAATATTCTGGCTGGGTGATAACCCAATAGTTGAAGGTAATCGCTACCTAATAAAAATAAACACTTCAGAATATCAGGCGGAAGTTAAGAAGATCGAGAAGGTGGTTGATACCGGCGATCTTAAAATTTCTGGTGATGTGAAAGAAGTTCAGAAAAATTCTGTGGCGGAAGTTGTGTTCCGTATCCGCGGTCTTGCAACGCTTGATGCTTATTCGAGCAATTCTAAAACCGGTCGTTTCGTTATCATTGAAAATTACCGTACTGTTGGTGGTGGCATAATCGACCTTAAAGGTTTTGTTGATCAGCGTACAAAAACGCAGCCTAAAGGCCAGAATCTTTATCCGGTGGAATCGAAGGTAGATGTAAACCGTCGTGCTCTGGCAAATGGTCATAAGGGCGGGGTACTTTGGTTCTCTGGACTTTCCGGCTCAGGCAAAACCACGCTTGCATATGCGCTGCAAACTAAGCTTTTCGAGAAAGGTTATCAGGTGTACGTGCTAGATGGCGATAATATCCGTACCGGCCTTAACAACGATCTTGGCTTCGATCCGAAAGACAGAAGCGAGAATATCCGCAGGGTTGGTGAAGTAGCTGCGCTATTCGCGAACGCTGGCGTAATATGCATCACGGCATTCATCTCGCCGTATAAGGCAGATAGAGACAGGGCGCGTGTTGCAGCGGGTGAGGCATACAACTCTATATATATAAAGGCTGATGTTGAAACATGTAAAAAGCGTGATCCTAAAGGTTTATACAAAAAAGCTATGGCTGGCGAGATAAAGGAATTCACTGGTGTTTCAGCTCCGTTTGAAGAGCCAAAGAATGCCGATCTGGTACTGGATACAGGCAAGCTTTCTATTGATGATGCACTTGAACAGCTACTGAAATATGTAGAGAAAAACCTGGTGCAGCCGGTAAAAGAGATCGCCGAGAACCAGGGAATTACAGGGGCTGGTATTTAATGGTTTGAAAATGGATCAAAGTGACCTATATATAACCTACAATTAAGGGGCTTATAATGAAATTAAGATATTTTGGTTTTTTGTTCATATTGCTGATAGTTGCGGCGATAGTTTACCGTATGTTCTTCTCGGCGCCTCCGCAAATGGGAATGCAAATGCCGGAAGGGGCTGCAATTCCTGCATCAGTGGCTCCTGCCATCGAGAAAGAAGTTGAGATATGGAATGAATTTTCAGGCAGGCTGGAAGCGGTAGATAAGGTTGAGGTAAAAGCAAGGGTTGGCGGCACTCTCCAGAAAAGCCTGTTCAAAGAAGGTGTTCTGGTTAACAAGGGTGATTCATTATTTGTTATAGATCAGCGCCCGTTCGTTGCGGCTTTAAAGAACGCCGAGGCAGAGCTTGCATCAGCAAGAACACAACTTCAATTCGCTGAAAGCGAACTGGTAAGGGCCGAAAATCTTCTTAAGGAAAGCTACATACCTGTTAGTAAGTATGATGAAAGAAAATCAACTAAGGAATCTGCTTTTGCAACGGTGCAGCAGGCACAGGCTGCGCTTGATATCGCCAGGCTAAACCTTGAATATTCCGATATAAAAGCTCCGATATCTGGCCGTATTAGCCGTGCTGAAGTAACTGAAGGTAATCTGGTAGATCCTAACATGGGGCAGGTACTTGCAACAATAGTTTCCACCGATCCTATATATGCGGAATTCAACGTTGATGAGCAAACCTATTTGAAATTTGTTGGCGTTTCTGATTCAAACGCAGATGTTTCAAAGGTTCCGGTGCAAATAAACCTGGCCGGAGATTCTGCTACTGTTAACGGTTTTTTAAGATCGTTCGATAATAAGCTTGATACTAAATCTGGAACTATCCGCGCCCGCGCCCTGTTCGAAAATAAAGATGGTAAACTTATACCTGGTTTGTTCGCAAGTGTGCGTCTTGGTTCCAACGAAAAGAAAAAAGCGGTGCTTATAACAGACAGGGCTATCGGAACAGATCAGGATAAAAAATACGTTCTGGTTGTTAATGCTGAAAATAAAGTTGAATACCGTCCTGTTATTACTGGTGCATCGGTTGAGGGCTTGCGTGTGATTGAATCTGGTCTTGCAGCGGGTGAAAAAATAATAGTTTTAGGCTTGTTCAAATACAAACCTGGCATGGCTGTTCTTCCTCAGGAATATCCTATGGAAGGTACACAGGCAATGGCACAGGAAGTAGGTGAAACCGGCGCTGTCGATCCTGATTCTATAAAAATAGATGAAAATAAAAAATGAATATATCAAAATTTTTCATAGATAGGCCTATATTTGCCAGTGTAATTTCTATCCTTATATTAATAGCCGGCTTAATATCTATCCCTAAACTTCCTATCTCGGAATATCCTGAAGTTGTTCCGCCTTCTGTAGTGGTACGCGCCGTATTTCCTGGTGCTTCACCTAAAGTTATATCTGAAACTGTTGCAACGCCGCTGGAAGAGCAGATCAACGGTGTAGAGAACATGTTGTACATGTCGTCGCAGGCAACTTCCGATGGCGTTCTTGGTATAACAGTTACATTCAAGCTTGGCACCAACCCTGATCTTGCTCAGCAGCTTGTTCAGAACCGTGTATCTCAGGCACTACCGCGCTTGCCGGAAGAGGTACGCAGAATAGGTGTTACCACTGTAAAAAGTTCGCCAGATCTTACAATGGTTGTACATATAACCTCTCCGAGCGACAGGTACGATACCCTGTACTTACGCAATTATTCTGTACTTAACATAAAAGATAGAATGGTGCGTATTCCTGGGGTTGGTCAGGTAGAGATATTCGGTGGTGGTGATTATGCCATGCGTGTTTGGCTTAACCCGCAAAAGGTTGCTGAAAAAAATCTTACCGCTTCTGAGGTTGTTAATTCTATCCGTGAGCAGAACATACAGGTTGCGGCTGGTGTAATTGGTGCTTACCCGGCAAAAACCGATGTAGATCTGCAATTAACGGTTAACACTCGCGGCCGTTTGCAAACTGTGGAAGATTTTGAGAACATAGTAATAAATGTTAACCCTGATGGCGGTATTACAAAACTGAAGGATGTTGCCAGGGTAGAGCTTAGCGCATCAGATTACGCACTTCGTTCACTGCTCGATAATAAAGATGCAACTGCTGTTGTTATATTCCAGATGCCTGGTTCTAACGCTATCCAGATATCTGATAATGTTCGTGCCACCATGAAGCA
>CAZLZP010000063.1:5697-8600 GCA_964564045.1 uncultured Rickettsiales bacterium | reverse complement strand
GTGCCATGCTGGCCGGGAAGACTATGCCGCGCTCATCAAAACCTTGCTCAATCGCCGCGCCTACGATGCGTGACACGCCTATGCCGTAACAGCCCATTTTAACTATTTCGCTTTTACCTTCCTTAGTTTGAACAGCGGCACCAAGCGCCTTAGAGTATTTATCACCCAGAAAGAATACGTGACCAACTTCAATACCACGAGCTGTTTTAAAACCGGCTGGAGCTTCCGCTTCTACGTGCATTTCATCAGCACGGGCGTATAAAGATTTGGCTTTTTCAACATCTATCTCGGCCGATTCAAATAAATTTTCGTATGCAGCATCGTAATATATCTGGCTTTCGCCGGTATCAGCTATAACCTGGAACTCGTGGGAAAGATCACCCCCGATTGCGCCTGTATCGGCCTTGAACGGAATGGCCCTAAGCTCCATACGCTTGAATATACGCCAGTACGCGCTGAACATATTGTTGTACGAAGTAAGTGCCGAGGCTTCATCTATATCGAAGCTGTAGGCATCTTTCATCAGGAACTCACGGCCACGCATAACGCCAAAACGAGGACGGATCTCATCGCGGAATTTCCATTGAATGTGGTATAAATTAAGCGGAAGATCTTTGTACGAACGCACGTTATTGCGGAAGATATCAGTAACAACTTCTTCATTCGTAGGGCCGTAAATAAGCTTGCGCTGGTTTCTATCTATGGCGATAAGCGTTTCCTTGCCGTAACCACCCCTGCCCGATTCCTCCCACAACTCGGCCGGTTGCATGGTTGGCATAAGAATTTCCAGAGCGCCGGCTTTGTTCATTTCAGCGCGAACGATGTTCTCTACGTTCTGCAGAACCTTCCAGCCAAGCGGCAACCAGTTATAAATACCCGATGAAAGCTGGCGTATCATACCCGCGCGCAGCATTAAACGATGCGATACAATTTGCGCATCTTTCGGGTCTTCCTTAAGCGTTGGTAGAAAAAATTTTGTAAGTTTCATAATGTTTTTATATGCTAAATTATTGTTGTTGAAGCTTTAATAGACTAAGCGCCTGATTGCAATAAAAAACAGAAAATCGCAGTTTTGTTAATGTTTTGTTAACCTTTTTGTGGTATAAGTAATATCTAAAAATTAATGAGGGAATAATTATGCCAGAAACACAACCGAGAATCTATCTTGTATCTAAGACACCTAGCGGAGAGGCTTATTCCGTATCAACACCAATTGATATTACCGATATCGTAGAGCAAGGCGGAAAAATATTTGTTGAAGAGCTACCCACAAAGATCGGCGGAGCTCAGATCTACGTTTATGACATTTATGTAAAAAGTAAAGAAGGAGAGGTTACCAGACTAAATGGTAATTATGCGGCGGAGAATTATCTTGCAGTGGTAGATGTTTCGATGAACACGGACGGCACCGTTAATGAAACAGACTTAAATTTAAAACTAAGATATTCTGGCGAACAGAAAAATCCCTACACACAGTACACCAGCCTATATACTGTTGAGCATATAGCACAATATATAGAAAGGCAAAAGGCAGAGAATCATCTTACCGAAGATGCCGTCGCTGAAATAATAGTTACCGGCAGAGACGCACGTGCGGAAATAAGCGTGACCAATAAAGATGGCAACATCTTAAAATCAGAGGTTCCTGCTCTTGAAGATGTAAGCCTGAGAGATAGGCTTATTGTTAAGGATCCGAACAAGTTAGTTGAGCGTTTAATTTATGATATGGCTTATGGCGGCAAAAATGCACAAGAAGGCACAGTAATACTTGATAGCGCTTTAGCACAAGGATCTAAAGCCTTTGAGCAGCTAGATGCTTTAACAAAAAAACATAATTTAAGCATAGATAAAGAAGAGGCTGCAGTAATAATTGCCGAAGCAAAGAAAATGTTGTTAAGTTCGAGCCCTAACGAACCTGATATAAGCGATGACGAACAGGTTGCGTTAGAAGGATTGGTACTGAAATTAGGAACTACCGAAACTGGCGTTACCCAAAGCGGCGCACCCACTGAAGAACGTGGTGGCTGGGATAAAGACCAAAAACACAAAACTAAGTTCTAGTTAGTGCAGTTACACCTTCCACCCTTACAAAACGGGAAGGCCAGCGGAAAGCTGGCCTTTTGTTTTAACGAGGTAGTTTTAGTACTTACTTAATTAGCATTAGTATTGGAACGAAAGTCGCCTCTTACATCACGTATTTCATTTCTATTTTCTATTCTGGCATCGCGCCTTAAATCCTGATACTTCCTTCTGATCTGAACACGCTCAGAATCTGTTTTTGCCGCATTTAATTCAGCCCTGAACTCAGAGTTCAGCCCCGACATATCTTCAGTATTCTTATTTCTTATCACATTAAGTTCACTACGCTGCTCGGAACGAATTGTGGTGTTATCAGACCTTCTATTGCTTTCGTTTGGTTTACGTATAGCGGCACGGGGATCTTTTACCTCACGGATATTTTGACGGGCTTTTGCATCTGCCGAAAGTTTGTTAGTGCTATTTGCCTTTACATCAGCATTTACGTCAGTAGCTGCTTCCGTTTTGACACCCAAAACATTGGTCTCAAGGTTACTATTTAAACTAACCTGCGCATTTACCGCTGTTGAAATAACCAGCAAAGCTACGGCTAAAGATACTTTTTTCATGACATACTCCTAATTGTTAATGAACAACTAGTAGCAGACCTTGTATCAAAAAATTATACTGATAGTTGGCTGTATTATAAGGTTAGAATAAAGATAAAGTCTACCTTCTGCGGCTAGGGCCGTGCTTTCTATCAAAGCGGCCTTCTCTTCTATCGCGAACATCTTCCCTGCGATCGCGTACATCTTCACGTGCATCTCTACGGTCTTCCGCTCTATCACTAGGGCCGTTATTGCCGTGGGTTGCATCCCATCTGTCTT
>CAZLZP010000063.1:0-5687 GCA_964564045.1 uncultured Rickettsiales bacterium | reverse complement strand
GTCACGCACATCTTCGCGCCCATCTCTGAAATCTTCGCGTCTATCGTGGCTTACACCTGAATGAGAATCTGGGTTTTCCTGTTTCCAATCACGCATATCACCGCGATAATCCTGACGGATATCTTTACCGCTTTCATGATACTGCTGGTTTATATCTTTTCTATCTGCACGAAAATCTTGCTTGGCATCTTTCTTTTCTTCCTTGGTGGCATCTGGGTTTTGCCAAACCTCTTTCGCTTCAATACGGTTATCCCTAAGGTCAGTTTTTCTACCCTGCCAGTTCTGCCTTAATTCCTGGTTCCTTTCATGAAATATGCTTTTTGGAGTTGTTGTGGTTGCTTCTTCTGCGTTCACCGCCGTGCTTGTTGAAAGAAGTATAGCTACCAAAGTTAAATATTTTTTCATGAGAACCTCTTTTAAATTGTTGTACTAACTATACGATAGTAGTTATAAAAAACCTGTAGTTTTTTAATAAAGCTGGCAAGCTATTGTTTTACATACTCTAAAAATCTGGAAACACGCCCTTCTGCAACTGCCTTTGCCTGGTATTTTGTTTCGATATGATCAGCCGGAATTTTAGCAAAATCTTTTTCTGCGGTTAGCAGCTTATAGCGTTTATCATTCGCAAATACTTCCTGCATCTGTTCGAAATAGGAATCTATATCTGTGGCCAAACGTATCACTCCGCCAGTTTTTAAAAGCCGGTGCAGCATATCAAGCGTTTGCTTGTTTACTATACGGCGCTTGAACTGTCTTTGTTTTGGCCACGGATCTGGAAATAGTATGAACGCCCTATCAATAGAACCGGTCGGCAGATGTTCCATTAAATAGCGGGAATCGTTATTATAAAAACGGATATTTTCTAGGCCGTCCTTCTTGGCACTTTGCAGTGCAACAACAAAAGAATTGATATACAATTCACAGCCAATAAGTAATGCAGATGGGTTTTCTTTTGCCTGATGCACAAGATGTTCTCCGCCACCAAAGCCAATTTCAAGAAACACTTTTTTACCCGAAGATTCTTTTACAAATTTTTCAATGTCGTTCTTGTCAGGAGATACACGGTGTTCTGGAAAGAACCCCTCCATCAATTTCTGCTGAGCTTCGTTCAAAGAGCGAGCCTTACGCCTGCCGTAAGTAGGCGGGTACTTTTTACGAAGCGCGACCTTTTCTGGTGAGAAATTTTCTAAGTTCATCTAGCGGAAATGTTTTTAGTGTTAATATTGCGCCCATATATAGCGAACCACCCACTATAATTTCAATAGCTAAGTTCGTTACCGATGTTTCAAGCATAATAACCATTAGCAGCAGAGCAATGAACATAAGCACCGCCGAAAGGATAATTTTACGCATACGCGCCCAGAATGTTTCAGAGAGTTCAAAGCTGGTGGTTTTGAATAGTTTACGGCCCAGATATATTGCATTTATCCAGCCGGAAATAGCAGTTGCCAGGGCTATACCAACATGCGGCGGCCATTCCAGCAACTGGAACGAAAAAACAAATATTATGTTCAGAACAATATTTATAACCATTGCAATTGTTGCAGAAACCACGGGCGTTTTAGTATCTTTCAGCGCGAAGAACGATGTAGAAAATATTTTAATAAGCGCAAATGCCGGAAGCCCAAGCGAGAAAGCCGCCATTGCGTAAGCCGCCATTTTTGCATCATTAATAGTGAATTCACCACGCACGAACAGAACGTTCATTATATCGGTGGTTAGTACCATTAGCGCGAATGCCGCGGGAATAGTTAAGAATAACACAACTTCCAGACCGGTTTCCTGAGCCTTACTGGCTTCACCATTTTCACCCGCGCCAAGTTTGCGTGAAAGTGTAGGAAGAAGCGCCGTACCCATAGCCGTACCAATTATAGAAAGCGGCAACTGCGCTACCCTATCAGCATAATATAAATATGAAACCGCCCCGGTGAAGAATGATGCTATCATTAAGTCTACCCACAAATTTATTTGTACCACACCGCCGCCGATAGCAGCCGGAGTTACCTTGCGAAGAAATTCACGGACATCATCAGTTAGTTTTAGCGCGCTGAATTTTAATTTTATTATGTAATCGTGGCGATGAAGAAAATATAACATCCAGATTATCTGCACCACGCCCGAAATAGCCACACCCCATGAAAGCGCGTGAACCTGATCTTGGAAGTGGCTGCCGAACACCACAAGCGCCAGAACAAGAGTAAGGTTGAACAGCACAGGCATGAAAGCTACGGCTGAAAATCTGGAAATGGAATTAAGTATTGAAGAAAAAAGTGTAGCGATGGAGATTAATGCCAGATACGGGAATGTTATGCGCGTTAGTTCAATAGTAAGATCCTGGATATCTGGCCTGCTTATAATGCCCGGGGCAATAAGATATATAAGGTACGGCATGAATAGCATGAAAACGGAAGAGAACAGAACCAGCACTACGAACAGCAACACAAATATATTCTCGGCGAATTTTACTGCGGCTTCGCGCCCTTCCGTTTCCAGCTTACGCGAGAATAATGGAATGAACGCCGAATTCAGCGCACCTTCTGCGAAGAACCGGCGAAAGAAATTAGGTACGCGCAGCGCAATAAAGAACGCATCAGAAACCGGGCCAACACCCAGATATTTCGCCACGAATATATCGCGGGCAAAGCCCGATATGCGCGAAAGCAGCGTATAGAATGATACGGTTGTGAAATTCTTGAGCAACATAGCTTATCTGTTAGCTACTTATTGAAGAATAGCCAAGTGATAAAGTAATTTGAAAGGAAAATCATGATAGAAGCGGAAACAACCGCCAAAGTTGTTGCGCGGCCAACACCACCAGCGCCCCTGCCAGAGTAGAAGCCGTGGTAGCAACCCATAAGCGTTATAATGAAGCCGAATACAGAAGCCTTCACCACACCCGACCATACATCTTTGAACTCAAGGAAATCGAACGTTGCTTTCAAATATGAATGCGGGTTGAAGCCCAGCTTGTGCACAGCAACAAGGTAGCCACCCATTACACCGATTATATCGGCCACTATAACAAGCAGCGGAAGAGTTAGCAAACCAGCCAACAAGCGCGGCGCAACCAAATAACGGAACGGGTTGGTAGAAAGCGTAGTTAGCGCATCGATCTGTTCAGTTACGCGCATAGTGCCTATTTCGGCGGCCATTGCAGCACCTACCCTGCCCGCAACCATAAGGCCGGCAAGCACCGGGCCAAGTTCACGAGTGATAGAAAGCACCACAACAGTTGCGATTGAACTTTCTGCATTAAAGCGCGAGAAGCCGCTGTAACTTTGCAGCGCAAGCACCATGCCGGTGAATATTGCAGTTAAGCCAACCACCGGAAGCGAATAAAAGCCAACATCTATCATCTGCCTGCGAATTTTACGCTTGTGATACTTAGGCGTAACCATTGCATAAACACCATTGAAGGCAAATATACTAAGCCTTCCAAGGCTTTCCAGAGAACTAAGCACAAAACTACCGATTTTCTGCATAGGGTTAACACGCGAAAATCTTATAGCTGTAATGTTATCTACTATTTGGATCATAGCAAAAATATGTACACAATTATTTTAAAAATGAAAAGCTATTAATGAACTGCCGCAATTTCGTCGATAGAAACCTGGTTGCGGCCGGTGTTGCGCGCTATATACAGGCGTGTATCAGCCAGCTTGTACATATCTGCCGCTGAAAGGTTCTCGGTATGATCAACCACCGATATGCCAGCTGATATGCTTACATCAACCGATTTCATATCACCCGCGAAAGCAAAATTGGTACGCATTATCTGGTCACGAATTCTATCAGCCACGTAGTACGCGCCTTTTATTTCGGTATCTGGCAGCATTACAGCAAATGTTCCGCCTTCAATACGGGCAATTGTATCTGTTTCGCGCAGCGCCGCTTTAATTATTCGCGATACGTTGATAATTATCTCATCAGCCACTGTTTGGGTATATTCCGCAACTATCGCTTCCAAATTATCTATTTCAAATATGGTAAGCGCAACCTGTTGCTTCGAGCGCTTGATGCGAATAAGTTCCCTGCCAAGACCAGCAAAGAAGTTGGTTTTGCCCGGAAGCTGAGTAAGTGAATCTTGCGTGGATATACTTTGAATATCAGAGAACAGTTTCTGCTCGATATTAACGCGATCTGTAATATCGCGCAGCGAACCAACAGAGCCTATCACCTTGCCGTTATCATCAAACCATGGGTATGAAACATCGGAAACCCAGATTTTATTACCAGACTTGGTACGAATTAGATAATCGGCGCTCCACTTGCCCACATCACCGGTTTTGCGTTTGCCTTCCAGCTCATCAAAAGAAGATATGTTATGCAGACCATCAGTTACTAAACGGGTTTCTGCAATTAGCGAACGGAACTGAATACGCTTCATTTCTTGCGCTGTGAACCCAAGTAATTTTGTAACAGCAGGAGAAATATAATTATATTTCATCGTGCGATAATCCAGCCTGTAAATAGTATCAGACGAATATGATGTAAGAAGTTTTAATTCATCCTGCAGGCTTTTAATTTGCGACATGAAGTTCACTTTTTTTGCACGCAGAATTTCACCACTAGCTACAGTATTTTTTGAATTTTTCTGCCCAGGCTTTCTGAAAGAAACTGGCCTTTTTACGCTTTTTGAATCAAAATCAGACATGAGAACCTTACTATATTTAGTTGAACCTTAATTATAACACACTAAATATGGTATAAATAACAAATTGTGAAACATGTCAACATTGTTTCACGAAAAAATTTTTGATGTTGAATAATCATCACAAAAAGTTATACACTTGTTCGGTTTGAATAAATAATTGGAAATTTAAATGAGTATAGTTGCAGTAGTTGGTTCGCAGTGGGGTGATGAAGGTAAAGGCAAAATTGTAGATTGGCTTTCTGCTCAGGCAGAAGTTATCGTGCGCTTTCAGGGCGGCCATAATGCCGGGCATACACTTGTTATAGATGGCAAGGTTTACAAGCTTTCCTTGCTTCCTTCCGGCATAGTTCGCAAAGGTAAAATTTCGATAATTGGTAACGGCGTAGTGATAGACCCGTTCGCGCTGCTTGCAGAAATTGCACGCGTAGAAAAAGAAGGCGTTGAAGTTACTCCGGCTAATTTGATAATCGCAGAAAATGCAACTTTAATTCTGCCCCTACATTCTCAGGCAGATATAAATGCTGAACTTATTAAAGGCAAAAATAAAATAGGTACAACAGGCCGTGGTATTGGCCCTGCGTATGAAGATAAAATTGCACGCCGCGCAATACGTGTTTGCGACCTGCTAGACGAAGCCGCGCTAAAAGAACGTATTGCCGCACTAGTAGATTTTCATAATGTTATTCGTAAAGGCGTTGGTGTTGAAACGCTTAATGCAGAAGATGTTCTGAAAGAAATAAATTCGGTAAAAGATAAAATAATTCCGTTCGTGAAACCAGCGTGGAAACTTCTGCACGAATATGCGGCGGCAGGTAAAAAAATATTATTTGAAGGCGCGCAAGGCGTAATGCTAGATGTTGACCACGGCACTTACCCGTTCGTAACTTCTTCTAACACGGTTGCGGGCAACGCATTTGTTGGCAGCGGTTTGGGCGTACGAAATATAAAAGTTCTGGGTATTGCGAAAGCATATACAACTCGCGTGGGTTCTGGCCCCTTCCCTGCGGACCAGCAAAACGAGATAGGCGAAAAA
>CAZLZP010000062.1:0-8887 GCA_964564045.1 uncultured Rickettsiales bacterium | reverse complement strand
CCAGATGCTTCTTTTTCACCAAACCCAGCAGCTTACGACCCTGAATATCATGCTAAACTTGCCGTAGAAACCGGCCTTTCGGCCTATGCTTCTACGCTTGGAATGCTTTCGTGCGTGTGCGATACTTACCGCGGGCAAATTCCGCTTATACTAAAAGTTAACCACTCAAACCTGCTGTATACCGGCGAGGCAGACCAGGCGATAGTAGCTTCGGTTGATGATGCGGTGCGTTTAGGCTGTGCGGCAATTGGCTTCACTATTTACCCGGGTTCTGATAAATCTATTTCGCAGTTCGAGGAAATTCGTAAAATGAGCGGCGAGGCAAGGGCGAAAGGTTTGGCCACTGTTATATGGTCTTACGCGCGCGGGCCTAAGCTTGATAAGAACGCCGAAACGGCGATAGATGTTATAGCTTACGCGGCGCACATGGCTGCTACGCTTGGCGCTCACATAATAAAAGTGAAGCCGCCTACAGATAAATTCGGTTATGATAAAGGCGAGAAGGCTCTTAAAGGCCGTGATTTCTCTACGCTTGCGAAGCGCATCGCGCACATTAAAAAGGTTTGCTATAACGGCAAGCGTGTTGTTGTGTTCTCTGGCGGCGAAAGTAAAGATGCTGAATCGCTTCTCAAAGAAATTCGTGAAATTCGTGATGGCGGCGGTAATGGTTCTATCGTGGGCCGTAACGCATTCCAACGCCCGCATGCCGATGCAGTAAAACTGCTGAACGATATTGTGGATATTTATCTTGGCAAAAAATAGCCAGAAAATGCACTTCAATATTTTAACATTATTTCCGGAAATGTTCCCGGGGCCTTTGGGCCAGAGTTTGGCGGGCAAGGCGCTGCAGAACAGGCTATGGAGCTATGCGGCCGTTAATCTGCGTGATTTCGCGCAAGATAAGCACAAAACCGTGGATGATACCCCATATGGCGGCGGTGCGGGAATGGTGATGAAGCCAGATGTTCTTGCTCGCGCTTTAGATTATGCCATTGAAAAACAACCAAAAACTAAGCTTATATATCCTAGCCCGCGTGGAAGCCTGTTAACCCAGGCCAAAATAGAGGAATTTGTGGCTGCAAAAAGCCTTACAATTCTGTGTGGCCGGTATGAAGGGGTAGACCACAGGGTGCTTGAAAAATACGGGGTTGAAGAGGTTTCTGTGGGCGATTACGTGCTTTCTGGGGGTGAGGTAGCGGCGATTGTTATAATTGATGCTTGCATTAGAATACTAGATGGTGTAATAGGCAACTCCCAAACGCATTCGCAGGAAAGTTTTGGTGCAGGAAATTTCAGGAACTTGCTTGAATATCCGCATTATACAAGGCCTGAAGTGTGGGAAGGGTTAGAGGTTCCGGAAGTGCTAAAAAACGGTAATCATGCCCTGATAGATAAATGGAGATTAGAGCAGGCCGAAAAAGTTACTAAAGAAACAAGGCCAGATCTCTGGAAGAAATATAAAAAGGATTAGTTATGAATAAATTACAAAAATTTGAAGCGGCTCACCAGAAGAAAGTTACTGAAGGTAAGAAAGTTCCTGAATTCAGAGCGGGTGATACTTTAAAAGTTAATTACCGTATCATTGAAGGTGATAAAGAACGTATCCAGGCTTACCAGGGCGTTTGCATAGCTCGTAAGAATGCTGGTATCAATTCATCTTTCACAGTTCGCAAAATATCTGATGGTGAAGGCGTTGAAAGGTTATTCCCATTATTCTCACCACGTATCGCTTCTATTGAAGTTGTGCGTCGCGGTGAAGTTCGTCGTGCTAAATTATATTACCTGCGTGATCTTTCTGGTAAATCTGCGCGTATCAAAGAAAAACTTAAAACACTTGGCCTTGAAGTAGCTTCAACTAACCACGAAGCAGAAATAGCTGCTGACCTAGGAACAGAGCAGGCTCCTGCAGTTAAAACTGAAGCTAAAGTTAAAGCAGAAAAGAAAGCCAAAAAAGAAAGAGCTGAGAAGAAATAATTTTAAATTATACTTTTAGTTGGTATAAAACTTCCCGGCACAAATTGCCGGGATTTTTATTTGTGAAGTAAGGATATATGAACAAACCAAAAACATTATACGATAAAATTTGGGAAAACCATTTAGTGCATGAGGCCGATGATGGCACATGCCTAATTTATATCGATAGGCACTTGGTGCATGAAGTAACTAGCCCGCAGGCGTTCGAAGGCTTGCGTTTGGCTGGCCGCAAGGTGCGTCAGGTGAATAAAACCCTGGCCGTGGCAGATCACAACATTCCAACCATAAAGGCAGACAGGCTTGGCCGTATAAAAGACCCTGAAAGCCGTACCCAGGTGGAAACGCTTGAAGCGAACTGTGCCGCATTCGGTGTTCCATATTTTTCGGTGAATGATGAACGCAATGGTATCGTTCACATTGTTGGGCCAGAGCAGGGTTTCACCCAGCCGGGAATGACAATTGTTTGCGGCGATAGCCATACATCTACCCACGGTGCGTTCGGTAGCCTTGCGTTTGGTATTGGTACAAGCGAGGTTGAACACGTGCTTGCAACACAAACCTTAATTCAAAAACGCGCAAAAAATATGCGCATAACTGTAGATGGCGCTCTTGGCAAAGGCGTTACCGCGAAAGATGTGGTGCTTGCAATAATTGCTAAAATTGGCACTGCGGGCGGCACAGGCTACGTGCTGGAATTTGCAGGTTCTGCAATAAAAGGCCTTTCAATGGAAGGTCGCATGAGTATTTGTAACATGAGCATAGAAGCGGGCGCTCGTGCCGGTTTAATAGCTCCAGATGAAACAACATTTGCCTACATCAAGGGCAGGCCGCTAGCTCCAAAAGGCGCTGATTTCGACAAGGCCGTAGAATTTTGGAAAACATTACCTTCCGATGTTGGTGCAAAGTACGATGCTGAAGTTACCTTGAACGCGGCAGATATAGCGCCAAGTGTAACATGGGGTACCAGCCCGCAAGATGCACTTCCAATAACCGCAAAAGTTCCAACTGTAGAACAGGGTAAAGATGAAGCTCAGAAAGCTTCTATCAAGCGTGCGCTGGAATATATGGGCTTAAAAGGCGGTGAGAATTTAACTGATGTTGTAGTTGATAAAATATTCATTGGTTCATGCACGAATGGCCGTATTGAAGATATGCGCGCTGTTGCAGCAGTTGTTAAAGGCAAAAAAGTTGCCGCTAACGTTAAGCTTGCAATGATAGTTCCTGGTTCCGGCCTTGTTAAAAAACAGGCGGAAAGCGAAGGGCTGGATAAAATATTTTTAGAAGCTGGCTTCGAATGGCGTGAGCCGGGATGTTCAATGTGTTTGGCAATGAACGCTGATAAGCTGGAGCCTGGTGAACGTTGCGCTTCAACCTCTAACCGTAATTTTGAAGGCAGGCAGGGCAGGGGCGGGCGTACGCACCTAATGAGCCCGGCAATGGCCGCCGCAGCTGCGGTTGCGGGGAAGTTGGCGGATGTAAGGGAGATATAATATGCAAAAATTTACTACATTAAAAGGGCGGGCGGCGCCGATGAATATCATAAACGTAGATACGGATATGATTATACCGAAGAATTTCCTTAAAACCATTAAGCGCACAGGGCTTGGCGTTAGCCTATTTGCCGAGATGCGTTACGATGAAGCCGGAAAGGAAAAATCAGATTTTGTGCTTAACAAGCCTGCTTACCGCAAAGCTCAGATACTAGTTGCGGGTGAAAATTTCGGTTGTGGTTCAAGCAGAGAGCATGCCCCGTGGGCAATTTTAGATTTCGGAATTCGCTGCGTGATAGCGCCTTCCTTCGCTGATATCTTCTATAACAATTGCTTCAAGAACGGCATTTTGCCTTTAGTTTTAAAGCATGACGAAGTTGACGAGTTGATGAAAGTTGCCGAAAACCCAGATAACGAAATTACTGTTGATCTTGAAAACCAGAAAGTTTCTGCTGGCGGTAAAAACTATTCGTTTGAAATAGATTCTTTCCGCAAACACTGCCTACTTAACGGCCTTGATGATATAGGCTTAACTATGGAAAAGGCCGAGAATATAAACGATTACGAAGCTAAAATGAAAACGGTTAATAGCTGGCTTTGGAATTAAGCAGCGCCTTGGCTTTGCTCGTATTCTTTTAATTTGTTGTGAAGTGTGCGGATTGAAATTCCTAGTATTTCAGCAGCTTTGCTGCGGTTATTGTTTACGCTGCCAAGTGTAGAAAGAATAAGCTCCTTCTCAACCTCGCTAACTGTTCTACCAACCATACCTTCAATACCACCACCGCTTTCCAGTTTTTCTAAGGTTTTTGGCTGTTCCATAAGCAGGCTGGTTTTATCGATGATGCCGTTATTATTAAGCAGAACCGCGCGATGCATGGTGTTTTCCAGCTCACGCACGTTGCCTGGCCATTTATGCGCAAGCAGAACTTCCATCGCATCGTTAGTTATAGCCGGCGTTGGTATATGATTAGATTTAGCAAATTTTGTGGCGAAATGCTCGGCGAAAACCTTTATGTCATCTTTGCGTTCACGCAAAGGTGGCAGCAGCAGGTGAATAACATTCAGGCGGAAGAAAAGATCTTCCCTGAATTTTCCGGCTTTTACCTCTTCACGCAGATCGCGGTTACTGGTGGCAATAACGCGCAGATTCACCTTAACCGGAGAGTTTCCGCCAACCCTGTCGATCTCTTTTTCCTGAATGGCACGAAGTAATTTTGCCTGTAAGCGAAGATCCATTTCTGAAATTTCATCTAGCAACAGTGTGCCACCGCTGCTTTCTTCAAACTTACCTATTCTGCGGTTTAGTGCTCCCGTGAACGAGCCTTTTTCATGCCCGAAAAGTTCGCTTTCAAGAAGATTATCAGGTATGGCAGCACAGTTAACCGAAACGAATTTTTCGCCTTTACGCGTACTTTTATTATGCAGGAACCTTGCCATTACTTCTTTACCGGTGCCGCTTTCGCCGGTTACCAGAACGTTTGCATCTGAAGGGGCGATACGTTCAGCCAGCGTTATAAGCTGCTGCATCTGCGTGGAAGAAGATATTATCTGTTCCTTCTCATCGGCGATAGATTCCAGTACGGCAGCGATTAATTCTTCCTCAGGGGGAAGGGGAATGAATTCTTCCGCGCCGGCGCGGATGGCGTTGGCTGCGGTTTTACTATCAACATTTATGCCATATGCAACTATGGGCGTGTTGATATGTTCCTGTTTCAGGTTCCTTACGAAGGTGGCAATATCAAGGGTGGCATCTATCATTACCAGATCAGCCCCGGCGCCTGTTAGAAGCAGGTTAAAGCCTTCATCGATATTACTGGCATTGATTATTTTTGCGCCACGCTTCATTGCAATTTTGCAGGCGGTACTTACCTCGGTCTCGATCTTTCCAATTATCAATAAGCGCATAGTCTAAATATTTAAGAGTATATTTTAATTCTATCTTCCGGAGGAAGATTAGCATTCATCTTCATTTCCAGTTTAAAGGCGCTTTCCTGGTTAGCAACTGCTAAAACTGCATCGCCGTAAATTTTAAGTATTTCAACCTCTTCCTTGGAATTCTTTTCAAGCTTGGAAACCAACGGAACAAGAATAACATAAGAAGTAAGGGCCCCGTACAGGGTGGTTAGCAGGGCAATGGCCATAGCTGGGCCTATTTTGCTAGGGTCACTAAGGTTGCCAAGCATTTGCACCAGGCCAATAAGTGTTCCAACAAGCCCCATGGCCGGCGCAATTTCTGATGCCTTTCTAAGTATCTCAGCGGCTTTTTTGTGCCTGTCGCGTATGGAAGATATTTCGCTGATAATAAGCTTTTCAGCATCTTTTATGTTCAGGCCATCTATTATAAGGCCAAGATATTTCTTGAAGAAATTATCCATTTCTCCATATAATTCTTCGTTCTTCTGCAGGGCAAGAATGCCTTCTTTTTTTGCCAGATCAGCCAATCTTACGCAGGTAGCGGCTATTTTACTTTTATTAGCGGCCGTATAAAAAAGCGTTTGGCCGCTGGTGCCCATTGCTTTTACAGTATCGCTTATAGTGTAGCTTGCGCAGGTAACAAAGAACGTGCCACCTATAACTATCAGGAACGAGGGAACATCAAAAAATGAAAGGAACCTGGCGTTATCGCCCGAGGCTATGGCTGTGGCTATCAGAACCAGCGCAAAGGATATTCCTAGTAATGTGGAAAGTTCTATTTTCTTGTTCATTATTCTTTACTGTCATTCTTGATTATCTCGGTCATTGTTATGCCGATCTTGTTATCAACAACAACTATCTCGCCCTTGGCCACGCAGCGTTCGTTAACGTATAATTCAACCGGCTCGCCAACTTTTCTATCAAGTTCAATGATAGCTCCTTGGCCCATTTTAAGAAGTTCATCAACGGTAATGGTGGTTTCACCAAGCACAACGGTTATCTCTACCGGAACATCTTCAATGGCATCAAGTTCAACCTCAGCGCCTGCTGTAAAGCGTGGCCTAATCTGAAGCGGATCCGCCGCCTGTACTTCTGCTGGTTTATTTTCTGGTGTACCCATATGCAGCTAGTGTAATGTTAATGGCTTAAAGTTCAAGGATTTTGAATTTTAATGAAATAAAACTGAATAAAACACATGTTTTAGATGCTTTTCAGATACTCACTTAGGCTTTCTTCTATCTGTTTCACTACTTCTGCGGCATTGATGTTAACCCCGCTTTCGCCCCATTGAAGAACGCAATTACCATCAGGACAGGTTTCATCAGCAACGTAGGTTATTGTTCCTTTGAAATCCTGGGCTTTCAACAATTCATCAACCTTGACCTGAATTTTTTCAATTATTATTTTCTTTGCCTTAAATATTATTTCCGGTTGCTTGGAAATTATTGAGGCAGATTTTTCCAGAGCCTGCATAATAACCGTTTCAGAGTTCTCTGTTATAACTTTGTGCGCTATTTTTTGAATGGCAGCGATAGTAACTTTTGTCATGTTGCGCATGAAATTCTTTTTTTCTTCATCGTAAGATTTCAGGAAACTGGCAAGGCTTGAGGTAATACTTTCTGCTGCTGCTTTGGTACTTTGTTCTACCAGTAAGGCGGTTTGAATAACTTCTTCTTTGCCTTTGGTGAAGCCTGCTTCAAAGCCTTTTTTTTCTGACTCAGTGGTTTTGGTGCTTAGATCGGTTTTGGTGAACTCGGCTTCTTCCTGATTATTTTTTTTACCAAAATAGCTGAAATTCTTCGGGGCAGGTGGTAGAGGGGTGGCAACAGCCGCTCCTGCAGCAAAATTTCCTAAATTTAGCTTTTCAATTTTCATTATTCAATCATCTGCTCTTGTTCTTCATTGCCCTCAGGTATCACCAATTCACCGCTATCAGCCAACTGTTTAGCTGTTTGCACAATGCTCATCTGCGCTTCATCAACATCACTTATTCTAACCGGCCCAAGCCCTTGTATCTCTTCTTTTAAAAGCTTTGCGGCGCGCTCACTCATATTGCTGAAGAACATGTTTTTTATCTCGTCATTTGCGCCTTTAAGCGCAATAGGTAATTTTGTTTTGTCAGCGGCACGAATAATGGCCTGAATTCCAGCCGGAAGAAGTTTAGCAAGATCTTCAAAGGTGAACATAAGTTCGCGTATCCTTTGCGAAACGGTAGGATCTTTCTTATCAAGCATTTCAAAGAACTTTCCTTCTGTGCCTCTGTCAAAATTATTGAATATTTCAGCGATAGCTTCAAAGCTGTCAGTTTTTTTGGCTTGCGAAAGGCTGCTCATGAACTCGGTTTGCAGTATCTTTTCAAGATCGCCAAGTATCTCGCGTTTTACCGGCTCCATGGTTATCATTCTGCGCACAGCTTCAATGGCAAAGTCATCGGGCAGTATTGAAAGGACTTTTGCTGCATGCGAGGTTTTTATTTTTGAAAGTATAAGCGCCACTGTTTGTGGATATTCATTCTTCAGGTAAGCGGCCAGCAACTCCTCATCAACGTTATTAAGCCTATCCCATGTATCTTTGCCCATTGGGCCGGAAATATCACCTAATATGGCATCTACCTTATCAGCGCCAAGGGCCTTGGTAAGCATTTTTTTGGCACTGGAAAGATCGCCAACTATAGATCTTCCAGAGGTTATTTCGTCAGAGAATTCAGAAACAAGGGATTCAATTTGCTGTGTATCAACCTTACCAAGAGAGGACATGCACTGAGATATCTGGCGGATCTCTTCTTCTGTCATCAGGGCGAATATTTTTGATGCAACATCATCGTTCAGGCTCATCATCAGAATAGATGCCTTTTCTACGCCCCTGCTAGATAGACCTGAATTTTTATCTGCTGCTGCCATGAGTATATACTAATCGTAAATTAAAAATTTTCCAGGTTATATTAACCTTTGTTCTCAACCAGCCAACCCCTGATGATACTTAGCGTTTCATCCGGATTATTATCGATCAGGTCATTTACTTTCTGGGTAGGCGAGAAATCTATTTTGCTCTGGATAACATCAAGGTTTATCTGCTGCCCTTCCTGTGCGCCACCGCCGCCACCGCCGCCAGCTCCAACCGACATTGCCGCCTGGTTAAGTGCTTCAGAATTTGCCATAGCTTTTAATTCCTGCGCTTCAATATCAGATGCTGAAACATCGAACGCTTTGCTTACCAGCGGTCTTATAACCAGCATTATAACAAGCATTGCAACTATACCAAGAACAACGGTTTTAATAATACTGTCAAGGTCACGTTTCAGCCAATCAAGCGGGCCTTCAGCAGGAGGAAGATCGCTGGTTCTCTTAGTGAACTGCATGTTAATAACATCAACCTTATCGCCTCTGGTCTCGTCATAGCCAACCGCCGAGCGAACAAGAGTTCTTATCTGGTCAAGCTGCTCATCAGGGCGAGGAGCATAGGTTTCGTTACCTTCAGCATCAACCGTGTATAAGCCATCTACAAGTACG
>CAZLZP010000061.1:0-9269 GCA_964564045.1 uncultured Rickettsiales bacterium | reverse complement strand
GACACACTAGACTTAGGATCTAGCGCCGCAAGGCATGGGGGTTCAAGTCCCTCTATCCGCACCACTTAAAACTTTAAGAGAAAAGATATGAAAGTTAAAACGCTGAAAGAAGACAAACTAAAAAGGGAATATAGTGTTACTATCACTGCTGGTGATATTTCCAAAAAGGTTGATGAGAAATTAGTATCTTTAAGCAAAAAGGTTAATCTTCCTGGCTTCCGTAAAGGTAAAGTTCCATTAGATATCGTTAAGAAAAAATATAAAGATGAAGTTGTTGGTGATGTTATAAAGGAAGTTATCAATAAATCTTCTCAGGCCACAATTGCCGATAACAAGCTAAAGCCTGCTGGCCAGCCTTCAGTTGAAATTACTTCATACGAAGATGGTAAAGATCTTGAATTCAAGGTTTCTGTTGAAGTAATGCCAGATGTTCCCGAAGTTAAGCTTGAAAAAATTAATCTGAAGAAAAGCGTTGCGCAGATAACTGATGTTGAAATTAACAAGCTTATTGGTGATCTTGCTAAAAATTACAAAGATTTTAAACCTATTGCTACAGCGCGTGCTGCTAAATTGGGTGATGCACTTAAAATAGATTTCGAAGGTTTTGTTAATGGTGTTGCGTTCCCAGGCGGTAAAGGCGAAGGCTTCCAGCTTGAACTAGGAAGTAACTCATTCATTCCTGGCTTTGAAGATCAGCTGGTGGGCGCTAAAAAAGGCGATGATAAACGTATAAAAGTTAAATTCCCTGATCAATACCACTCTAAAGAACTTGCTGGCAAGAATTCAGAGTTCCAGGTTAAGGTTCATGATATTCTTGAGGCTGCTGAATCAGAGATAAATGATGCATTTGCTGTAAAAGTTGGCCAGAAAGATCTGGAATCATTAAAGGCTATAGTGAAGCAAAATCTTGAAAGCGATGCTGCTGATATGAGTCGCGTACTTCTCAAGAAAGATCTTTTCGACCAGCTTGAAAAGATTTTGAAGTTCGACCTTCCGGAAAGAATGGTTGAAAATGAACTTAACGCCATTGTGCAGCAAATAAAAGCTTCCAACGATTATACTCCTGAACATGGTCACGATCACGTTCACAGCGAAAATTGTGATCACAGCAAGGAAGATGAAAAACTTAAAAAAGAATACAGCAAGCTGGCTGATCGCAGAGTTGCGCTTGGTATACTGGTTACTGATATTGCTCAGAAACAGAAAATGCAGGTAACTCAGGAAGAGTTGAATCGTGCATTGATGAACGAGGCATATCGCTTTCCTGGTCAGGAACAACAGGTAATAGAATTCTATCGCAAGAACCCACAGGCCATGTCTAACCTTAGCGGCCCGGTGATAGAAGAGAAGGTTGTTGATTATATCCTTTCTCAGGTCAAGATATCAGAGGTTTCTAAAAACTTTGAAGATCTTCGTACACTAGTACTAGAAAACAACAAAGATTAATTTTTTCTAAATCACATCTTGTTTAATTGCATTTAGGGTTGATATATTAACCCGAGTGCTTTCTGCTATAACTATATAGTAATAAAAAGGTTCACATGTTTACAATAGACAAAAGAAGAAACAATTTAGTTGAAGATATATTCAACTCACCGGCAAAAGCAGATCTTGTTCCAATGGTTATCGAGCAAGATGGTCGTGGCGAACGTGCGTTCGATATATTCTCACGCTTACTGCGCGAGCGTATTATTTTTATCAGTGGCGGTGTTCACGATGGTATGTCTTCACTGGCAGTTGCGCAGTTGTTATTTCTGGAATCTGAAAATCCTGATAAAGATATATTCATGTATATAAATTCTCCTGGTGGTGTTGTTACAAGTGGTTTGGCCATTTATGATACAATGCAGTTCATCAGACCTGATGTATCTACTATATGTATTGGCCAGGCTTGCTCTATGGGTTCTCTGCTGCTTGCCGCCGGAGCTCCTAAAAAACGCTATTCGTTACCGCACTCTCGCATCATGATCCACCAACCTTCCGGTGGCTTTCAGGGGCAGGCAACTGATATCGAGATTCATGCGAAAGAGATATTAGACCTTAGGAAGAAGCTTAATAACATATATGTTACACATACCGGCCAGAAGCTGCAAGCTATTGAAGGCGCTATGGATAGAGATAACTTCATGGATGCAGAAACAGCTAAAAAGTTCGGCCTTATCGATGAAATTGTGACAAAAAGGCAAGATGACAAGAAAAGCGACAAGAAATAGTTAATGATTATTTCAAAATCATTAAAAATGTGTTAATTTATAAGTAAGGTAGAGAAATTAGATGGTGGATGACAGTAAAGATAATAGTACGTTATATTGTTCGTTCTGCGGCAAATCCCAGCACGAGGTAAAAAAACTTATTGCCGGTCCTACGGTATTCATATGTAACGAATGTGTTGAGCTTTGCGTTGATATTATCCGTGAAGAAAATAAATCCACGCTATCTATTGAATCTCATGGTGGCGTTCCAAAACCTTCAGCGATTAAAAAGGTTCTTGATGATTACGTTATTGGTCAGGAAACTGCGAAACGTGTACTTTCAGTTGCGGTGCATAACCACTATAAGCGCCTTGAGCACATGGAAAAAGGCGGCGAGCCTGAAATCTCTAAGTCTAACATACTATTAGTTGGTCCTACAGGTTCTGGTAAAACATTATTGGCGCAAACACTTGCAAGAATTCTTGATGTTCCGTTCACAATGGCTGATGCAACCACGTTAACCGAAGCTGGTTATGTGGGTGAAGATGTTGAAAATATTATTTTACGCTTGCTTCAAGCGGCTGATTATAACGTTGAACGTGCTCAGCGCGGTATAGTATACATCGATGAGATCGATAAAATCTCCCGTAAGTCTGAGAATCCTTCTATAACACGCGATGTGTCTGGCGAAGGTGTTCAGCAGGCGTTACTGAAAATTCTTGAAGGTACAATGGCTTCTGTTCCTCCGCAAGGCGGCAGAAAGCATCCTCAGCAGGAATTCCTGCAGGTTGATACTTCAGGTATATTATTCATCTGCGGTGGTTCATTCGCAGGCATAGAAAAAGTTGTAGCTAACCGTACTCATGGTTCTTCAATCGGTTTCGGTGCTGCGGTTCACAACAAGCAGAATATTGAACTTAACACATTGTTCCGCTCGCTTGAGCCGGAAGACATGATCAAATTCGGTATGATACCTGAATTCGTTGGTCGTCTACCGGTTATTGCAACTCTTGAAGAGCTTTCGGAAGATGCGCTTATACAAATATTAACTGAGCCTAAGAACGCTCTTGTTAAGCAGTATAAAAAGCTTTTCGAAATGGAAGGTGTTGAACTTGAATTCAAACCTGCGGCTCTTTCTGCGGTTGCCCAAAAGGCTATCAAGCGTAAAACCGGTGCTCGTGGCTTACGTTCAATAATTGAAGGTTCATTAACAGAATTGATGTATGAAGTTCCTGATAGTACTACTATCGAGAAGGTTATAGTTGAGGAAAACTGCATTACCGAAGGAAAAAAACCTAAGGTTATCAATGTTGAAACGCCTAAAAAGAAAGAATCTAAGTCCAAAGATATTGTAAAATCAGCATAGCTGTATTATATTCAGTAAATGGAAGATAAAAAACGCAGTTCGGGTTTATACCCAGTATTACCTCTTAGGGATATAGTTGTATTTCCTGGTATGATAGTGCCGTTGTTCGTTGGTAGGCAGAAATCTATCAATGCACTGGAATACGCTGTTGAAGCCCGTTCTAAGCTATTGCTTGTTACTCAGCGTGATGCTGCGAACGATGATCCGAAGCCGGAAGACATATACCGTATAGGCGTGGTTGTAAATATTCTGCAGCTTTTAAAACTGCCAGATGGCACTGTTAAAGTTCTTGTAGAAGGTAATCAGCGCGCTGAAATAAATTATTACCTCGATAACCCTGATTATTTCGAAGCTGAAGTGTTCCACCTTGATGAAACATCGGGTGATGCTAAAGAAGTTGAAGCGCTTTCGCGTTCGGTTGTTACCAGCTTTGATAACTATGTGAAGCTGAATAAAAAAATCCCTTATGATATTGTTACGAATGTTCAAAAACTAACGGAACCGGCGCTTATTGCTGATACTATAGCTACACATCTTGCGCTGAAAATATCTGAAAAGCAGGAAATTCTTGAATTTACAGATGTAATGAAGCGTTTAGAAAAATTACTTGAATTCACTGAGCGTGAGATAGATGTTCTGAATACTGAACGTAAAATTCGTTCACGCGTGCGTAACCAGATGGAAAAATCGCAGAAGGAATACTACCTGAATGAGCAGATGAAAGCCATTCGTAAAGAGCTTGGCGATGAAGAGGAAAAAAATGAAGTTAGCGAACTTCAGAAAAAAATAAATGATACTCCGCTTTCAACCGAGGCAAAAGAAAAGGCTGTAAGCGAGCTTAAAAAATTAAAACTGATGAGCCCAATGTCAGCCGAAGCAGGGGTTATCAGGAACTACCTTGAGTGGCTGCTGAATCTGCCTTGGGGCAAAAAAACAGCTATCAATAAAGATATAACAAACGCTGAGGAAGTATTAGATAAAGATCATTGCGGCCTTGAGAAGGTTAAAGAGCGTATCATTGAACACTTGGCTGTAATGCAGCGTTCAGAAGAAATGCGCGGTCAGATAATCTGTTTTGTTGGCCCTCCGGGTGTTGGTAAAACCTCGTTGGCTAAATCTATTGCTAAGGCAACGGGCAGGGAATTCATAAAAATATCATTAGGCGGCGTGCATGATGAATCGGAAATTCGTGGTCATCGCAGAACCTATATTGGTTCAATGCCTGGCAAAATCATACAAAGCCTGAAAAAATGTAAAAGTTCCAATCCGGTATTCCTGCTTGATGAGATAGATAAGCTTGGCCGTGATTTCCGCGGAGATCCTGCTTCTGCGCTACTTGAAGTACTAGATCCTGAGCAGAACAAAACCTTCAATGATCACTACATGGAAGTAGATTTCGATCTTTCCGATGTAATGTTCATTACCACTGCAAACACACTAAATATGTCGCGTCCGCTTATGGACAGAATGGAAATAATCCGCCTTTCTGGTTATACCGAAGAAGAAAAACTTCACATCGCACGTGAACATTTGATTCCTCGTGTTCAGAAAACCCATGGTTTCAAAGAAGGCGAATTAACAATATCTGATTCTGCCCTGCGTGATGTTATTCGTTATTATACTCGCGAATCTGGTGTGCGTAACCTAGAGCGCGAAATATCAAAATTAGCCCGCAAAGCTACGGCAAAAATAGTTAAGAAGAAAGCCACAAAAATAAATATAACTGCTGCTAACCTTAAAAAATACGCAGGTGTTCGCCGTTTTGACCATAACAAGATCGAGAAAGATGACTACATTGGTGTAACAACCGGCCTTGCCTATACTGAAGTGGGCGGTGATCTTCTTCCTATTGAAGCGGTTATAATTCCTGGTGGCAAAGGCAATATAATACTTACCGGCCAGCTGGGTGATGTAATGAAAGAATCTGCTTCCGCAGCATGGAGTTATGTTCGTTCACGCTGCTACGATTTCGGCATCCGCAAGGAAAAATTCATGAAGAACGATATTCACATTCACGTGCCAGAAGGTGCAACTCCGAAAGATGGCCCTTCAGCAGGTGCTGCAATGTGTAACACTATAATTTCTGCGCTTACTGGAATTCCGGTTCGTAAAGATGTTGCGATGACAGGTGAAATAACACTTCGTGGTATGGTTACCCCAATTGGTGGTTTGAAAGAAAAACTTCTGGCTGCAATACGCGGCGAAATAAAAACTGTGCTTATACCTGAAAAGAACGTGAAGGATCTTGAAGATATTCAGGATGAAATAAAAGGCAAAGTGGAAATAATCCCTGTTACATCGGTAGATGAAGTTGTAAAATATGCCCTTTCCAGACCTGTTGTGCCTTTAACTGAACAGGAAATTCAGGAAGATATTGCACTTGAAAAAGCCCAATTCAAAGCCGCAACCTCTGATGAATCCGGCGCTGTAAGGCATTAGCTAATTTCAGAATCAGTTTGAACGAATTCTTCTTCCGGTGTGTTTAGTACCACGTAGCCCTTTTCTTTATTTATCTCAGGGAAGTTGGTTTTGTTGAATATTATCAATTTGGTTTTTCTGTCGTCTTTAAATTCTATCTCAAATATCTCGCCTGCGCCAAAATCCTGAATGTCTGATATAACGCCTGTTTCTTTACCATTTTCGATAATTTTTAGGCCAATAAGCTCTGAATAGTAGAACTCATCTTTTGTAAGTGCCGGAAGTTCAGATTTCAGGATATATATCTCTTTGCCAATATAGGTTTCGGCTATCTCTCTTTTGCGTATTCCTTCAATATCTATAACTGCAACTTTATCTTTCACAAAATTAAGCTCCAGAGTTACTGGTGTTTTATCAATGAAGAACTTTTTGTATTTTTCAAAGTTCTGAGGGGTTTCAAGGTAAGAATAAACCTTCATTCCGCCGCGAATGCCGTGCGCACCTATTATCTTGCCTGCTTTTATGTATTCCTGTTCTTTCATAAATTTATCCAATAAAAAACCCCGCGCTTGGCGGGGTTGATTTTAGCAATTCTTTAGCATTATTATGCTTGTGGAGCAGCTTCAGCAGGAGCGGCTTCAGCAGCAGGAGCCGGAGCAGCTTTTGCAGCTTCTTCTGCGGCAGCGGCAGCTTCTTCAGCAGCTTTAGCAGCAGCTTCAGCTTTTTTCTTAGCTTCAAGTGCAGCAAGCCTGTCTTTCATCGATTTTTCTCTGCGTTTAAGAACTTTCTTAACAATAGGGTTATCGTTAGCTATGCCAGCTTTAGTTATAAGAAGCGCAACTTTTTCTGAAGGTTCAGCACCAACTGAAAGCCAGTATTCAACACGTTCTTTTTTGATGGTAATTCTTTCAGCGCTATCTTTCGGCGCAAGAGGATTATAAGTACCAATTTTCTCAATGAATTTGCTGTCTCTCGGAGAAGTTTCCGGAGTTACTATGAATCTGTAGAAAGGCCTATTAGTTGTTCCGCCTCTTTGTAATCTGATTTTTGTAGCCATTTTATATATATGTTCATTTGTTAAAAGGAAGGCACTTCTAGCCTATTAAGGATGACGTGTCAACACACAATTACCATATATTAACATCGCCGAATATCCAGTAGGCTATTCTCAGGATAATAAAAATACCTATTAAAATCAGAGCAATAAGTATAAAGAGATCAAGCGGGGGTAGCTCGCGAACCCAGTAATAGCAGGCTTTAGCAGAAAAATGACCGTAGCAAAAATTGAACATAAATTACTGTTTTAATTGTGTTTATCTATAAAAATTGCAACTACGAATATCCATACAAGAACCAGTATTCCGAATGAGGCTAAACCCAATAGCCACTGAACCGCTACCGTTTGGCTTTGAAACAGATAAACAAGATCACCAAAGGTCCTTACGCTGTTAAGGTTCCCAAAGAATTGCATAACTTTTTTGCCTAGTTCCATATTATTTCTTGTTGATTAGTTTTGTTTTCTTTTCGTTTACCATAACTTTATTCGCCGGTACATCTTTTAGTACTGTAGTGCCTGCGCCAATAACTGCTTTCTTACCAATTTTAACCGGAGCGATTATTTCGGTGTTAGAACCTATGAAGGCGCCATCTTCAATTTTTGTTATGAATTTATTTTTACCATCGTAATTACAGGTAATGGTTCCTGCGCCCACGTTAACATCAGCGCCCATTTCGGTATCGCCTATATAAGAAAGATGACTTACTTTTGAACCTTTGCCAATTTTAGATTTCTTAACTTCTACAAAGTTTCCAATTCTTGCATCATCACCAATTTCAGTGCCTGGGCGAATACGTGCGTATGGGCCAACGGTAACTTTTTTACCAATAACGCAATCTTCAATATGGCTGAAAGAGCGTATCTCGCTTCCAGAAGAAATCTTTACTTTGCCTTTGAACACAACAAAAGGTTCTACCACAACACCGGCCGCAATTTCAGTTTCTTTAGAAAAGAATACGGTTTCGGGAGCTATTAAAATAACGCCGTTATCTAAATGTTTTTTACGTAATTTGTTCTGCATAATTTTTTCCGCCGCAGCGCGTTCTTCCTGAGAGTTAACACCAATAACCTCATTTTCATCAGTAATAACATATTTGCAAGTTAAACCAAAATCATTCGCTATTTTTACTGCATCGGTAAGATAATATTCATTCTTGCTGTTGTTGTTTTTTATGCTGCTTATTATTTTATATAAGTGTTTTCCGTTGAATGCCATTACGCCGGAATTACAAAGTTTAACTTTCTTCTGTTTATCGCTTGCTTCTTTGAACTCAACTATTTCTTTCAGGTTGCCTTTACTATCGCTTATCAGCCTGCCATAGGCGCTAGGGTAATTTGTTTCAAAACCCAGAACGCAAACCGCTACATTTTCTTTCATGGCGCTGATTATCTTTTTTACCGTTGTTGGTTCAATAAAAGGTGTGTCGCCATAAAGAGCCACAACAATACCGTTAAAACCTTTTAATTCATTCAGGCATATTTTTACTGCGTGGCCTGTTCCCAAACGCTCTTTCTGGAAAATAATTTTGCTTTTCGGATATTTTGTTTTCACCAGTTTTTCGGTATCTTTCATATCTGGTGATATAATTGGTATAAGTTTTTTAGTGCTGAAGTTATCAGTAACGCCCAGCACATGTTCTATCATGGTAATGCCTGCTATCGGGTGCATAACCTTGCCAATGTCATTCTTCATTCTGGTACCTTTACCGGCGGCCAGAACAAGGAAAGCAATATCTTTACTTATGGTGTTCATTATCTTATCATATGTACCATGGATTACAACATAGACAATCTTAAAAATCTGCTTGATCAGTTAAAAACCATCGGGTTTTTTAAGCGCCTTTTCAGCTGGAAAAATATCAATAGAATTTTAGTTGATGCAGGGGGTGATCTGCAAAAACTTATTTCATCGAATGAGGTACTTCGTTCCGAAAGCCAGCGACTGGAAACAAATTTAGGTCTGGCCTCGAACGATATAAAAAACCTTAACGCCCGAAATGCCGAGCTAAAGGATGAATTACCTACCTTAAAGAACAGGCTGGCCAATGCCGAGCAGGAATTAAAGAGGCTGAACGAAATCAACACTAGGCTTTTAAGTGAAGAAGAGTCCAGGAAAAGAGAGTATTTTAACCAGGTTTCTACTCTGAACAAAACACAGGAAGAGATTAGGCAAGATAGAATTAAGGAAATTGAAGAACGCTCTAGGCAAAGTATTGAAATACTTAAAAAGCAAAAA
>CAZLZP010000060.1:6491-9665 GCA_964564045.1 uncultured Rickettsiales bacterium | reverse complement strand
CAAGAATTTTTACATGAGGATCGCGATCTATCGCTATAACTTTGCAGTTAGCGCATTTCAATATCGCTTTTGTGTGGCCGCCTGCACCGAACGTGCAATCTACATATGTTTCGCCATCTTTAGGCTCAAGCAGGTCTAAAGTTTCTTTCAGTAATACCGGTATGTGATGTTCGTTATTCATAGCTGCAAAATATTTTAGTGAATCTGGCTTTTCATAGATATAGCTGAAATCTTCCAGCGAAAAATCTTGTATGTTAACCAAATATCTCATTTCCCTTCTTAGCCTTTAGCCAAATTTGTTAAAGAAAGCTTACCGCGATTTTGTTTTGCTACATCACGGGCGTTGCGTGCGTACTTATTATAATTTTCCGGGTCCCAGATCTCAAAAGTTTGGCCTTTGCCAACAAATAATGCCTTTTCACTCAGTTTTGCTTTTGCTATTAACGATTCACTTAATGTAACTCTGCCGTCAGAATCAAACCCAAGCTGCTGGCTTTCGCCAAGAATAGTTGCTGCGAAGGCATCACGCTCTTCGCTGTACGGGTCCATTGAATCTATAGATGATGAAATTTTTTCGATACGGCTCATGCCGCAGGCTTCAACACATTCATGTACGAATGAAGGGTAGGCTACAATGCCGTTGAAATCTTCTTTTGCTATAACGCTTCTGAAGGAAGCAGGAACGGAAACGCGCCCTTTCTTATCGATCTTATTAATATATGTAGAAAGAAAGATGCCCACTTTTAACTAACCCTCAAAACCCTTAAGAAACTTGCCAGAAATCTCTTAAATTAACTTTAAAACCCTTGTCCCGCCTTGTATTAACCCAATTATTCCTTTTATGGGTTTTTATGGGACATTCTGGGACATTACCCCTAAGTTATGGAAATATCAAGTATTATTATGGGCATATTACATATATATGTAAGGCTTATGGCAAAACTGCACAGGTATCTGCGGGTTTTGATATATATATGTAGATAAAAAAGAAGACCGGTCTAATTCGGGGGGTTAAGGGTTAGACCGGCCTAGAAGTTTATAACGCGGTGTATTAAGTTAGAATTTAAAGCTTAACTCAACGTTCAAGCCTTTCTTCTTTTTATCTACACCAACATTAAATATCGTTTGATCAAAGAAAGATTTTTCTTTGTTGTCACTTTCAAATAGCATGGTTTCAGCGTAGAACCTCGATTTGTTCTTCTTCAGATCAAGCATCATAGGGTTCTTCTCGCCTGTTTCTTCATCAAACCTCATTATGCTTACGGCACCAAGAGTTTTGATCTTTCTTGTTTGGCCGTAGCCGGTATATTTTAATTCATCTATGTTCTCTGTACCTTGGTACTGAACCAGATCTGTTCTATCCATGAAGCCAACACCAGAGCATGCATTAAGCCCCAGGATTAAGAACATTGATGTAAACAGTTTTTTCATATTTAATTTCCTATTTTACTAAAAGTTTAACTAATTTAACTATATATTAACACATTCTGTTGCAAATGTCACGCACTAAGTGGTACTGAAATAGCCGGTAACAATGCGGTTAATATATTGATATATATTAATAAAACAAGCAACTACAAGTTAAATTGGGTTCGAACAAATATATATAATAGTCATGTACTATCGCCTTCATATGTGCTATAATGCTGCCCATTATTATGGGAGGAAGCCCCATATCAACTGTAAAATAAAACCTAAAATTTTAACTAAATGTTAACAATTGGTGTTTTGTTGGGTTCTTTATGAACCAAATAAATACAATATCTTCGTAATTTTTCTGTGTGTAAAAGTTAACTACAGATAGTTCTAAAATATCAAATTCGAACAAATAGTTTATATTTATCTGCGTACAAAAACTTTTCTATGATAGAATCTAACCAGAGATAATCCATTAAGGAAATAAAATGCAGTCATCAATTTCCGGTTCGTATACATACTCCAGTAGTTCACAAGGTAGCTATGCAAGCAGTGCTGGCGTTAAAAGTTCTGTAGCTGCTGCTGCCACCGCTAATTCGGTTGATGATAAGCTTGATCTTTCTTCAGCGGCACTTTCATTGCTTGATAAAAATGCCAAGGGCAGGGTGAACAACAACACCGTTGCTAAAGTTCAGGTGAGTGCAGAATTAAAAGCAACTGAACAGAAAATCAAAACCGGCAATGAAGTTATTGAAAGCCTTGATGCCATTCTTGCTGGCACTGCAGCAATCGGAGCTGAATCAGTTGGCGCAGTTGTGGATGTGGTGGTTTAAACCTGCTTAGCGGCGTCGGCTTTATCAACTTTTATATCCGGGCTTTCCGGGTTAAGTTTCATTTCATAATGAGCAGCGCCGGCCGGTATCATCGGGTAAACGTTTTCTGCCTTATCAGTTAGCATATCCATTACAACCGGGCCGTCGAACTCAAGCATTTTCTTCAATGCGCTTTCAACATCACCAGGTTTTTCACAGCGCATACCTTTAATGCCGTAGCTTTCTGCCATTTTTACAAAATCAGGCAGGGCATCCATGTAGCTTTCGCTTTTTCTATCGCCGTGGAAAAGTTCCTGCCACTGACGAACCATGCCCATATAGCCGTTATTCATTATAAGTAATTTTACCGGCAGGCGGTACTGAACCATTGTGGAAAGTTCCTGAATGTTCATCATTATCGAAGCTTCACCGGTTACGCAAACAACGGTTTTTTTCGGATGTGCAATTTGAACGCCAAGCGCTGCGGGAAGGCCGTAGCCCATGGTTCCAAGGCCGCCAGATGTCATCCACCTATTTGGTTTGTTGAAATCGATATATTGTGCTGTCCACATTTGGTGCTGGCCGACATCGGTGGTAACGAAATAATCTTTTTCTTTTTTCAGAAGGTCGTTCAGAGTATCAAGCACGAATTGCGGGCGAGGGGTTTTGCCGGATTTTTTGTAACCAAAGGAATTGAAACCTCTCCACTCTTCAATCTGCTTCCACCATTTCTTCAGGGCAAGCTCGTCAGGTTTGCATTTCTGTTTTTTCCATTCCGCTATAAGCTGTTCAAGCACGCATTTCGCATCACCAACAACTTGCAGATCAACCTTGATATTCTTGTTTATAGATGAAGGGTCAATATCAACGTGTATTTTCTTCGAGCCAACCGAGAACATATCTTTTTTACCAGTGATACGATCATCAAACCTTGCGCCGATGTTTA
>CAZLZP010000060.1:0-6481 GCA_964564045.1 uncultured Rickettsiales bacterium | reverse complement strand
ATACACAGATTAGCTTCCATGCTGCCGTGCATACCAAGCATTTTTAGGAACTGATCATCAGATGTAGGGAAGGCACCAAGGCCCATAAGGGTGCTGGTTATTGGGTAGCCGGTAAGTTTTACGAACTCAGTTAGAAGCTCGCACGCTTCGGGGCCGGAATTCACTAAACCGCCGCCGGTATAGAACACAGGCTGCTTAGCGTTAGCAATAAGTTTAATTGCATCTTTAATAGCTTCATCAGGTGCGTAAGTTGCAGGATTGTATGATCGGTGAGCTTTAAGCTTACTGCTTTCTGCGTAAACAGGTGCTTTAAGCTGAATATCTTTTGGAAGATCTATCACCACTGGGCCAGGGCGGCCAGATTTAGCCACATAGAAAGCTTCGCGTATTGTGTTCTGTAGTTTTGCAGCATCCTTCACCAGGTAGTTATGTTTTGTACAATGCATTGTAATACCCACTGTATCAGCCTCCTGGAATGCATCAGAGCCGATAAGGTGCGTTGCAACCTGGCCTGTAATGCAAACAAGTGGAATAGAATCAAGCATGGCATCAGTTAAAGCGGTAACAGTATTTGTTGCGCCTGGGCCAGAAGTTACAAGTATAACGCCAACCTTGCCGGTTGAACGCGCATAGCCTTCAGCCGCGTGGCCAGCCCCTTGCTCATGGCGAACAAGTATATGACGAATTTTCTTCTGTTTGAATATGGCATCGTAAATTGGCAATACAGCGCCGCCCGGATAGCCAAAAATAGTATCAACTCCTTGCTCATGCAAGGTGTTGAGTAATAATTCCGAGCCATTTTCCGGGTTGGGAAATGGCATATCTTTGTTTGATGCGTTCATATAATTTGATTAGACAGAGATTATTATCCTAGAAAATGAGGAAATTCAAGCATTTCTTAGACTAGAATATACCGAAAAATGAGGTGTTGTCATCTTTCTTGCCAGATCTTTCAAGTGGTTGTTTTTCATTGAAAACGCACACTATCTGGTTGCCAAACCTAAGTGTATACTGGCTTGTAACCATTTCCACCACTACATACCCTTCTTTCGAAACCCTGAAATTTATCAGGGCCTCATCGCCGTTAGGAAGAACCTGGAATATAGCAGGATAATCAGCGTTTATATCTTTGAATTTGAAATATGTGAACTCACCATCATCAAAAACTTCAAGCGGGGAAACGGTTTTAGAGCCGCTCATAGTGTAGCTGAAATTCAGCATTGGAGCATCTTTTACAGGATCAGGAACATAGCTATCGTGTTTTTCATCTTCAGGCTCAAATTCAACAAACCCTGCATCTACATTCGCATCGTCAATATCGGAATAATTAAAGTAAGTTGTAAAGGCCAGCTCATTATCCTCAATGCTTTTTGCTTCTCGGGAGTAAAGTTCAAAATAATATGTTCTTAGATTGGTTATTATTGTCATGTTAGTGGTTGCATCTAACTCTATCGGCTTTAGGAATAAAGTATTGCCAACGGGGTTTATCTGCCAGCCGGTTTGGTCGCCCATTGTAAGGCTTTGGATGGTTTCTTCCGGATCAAGATCTATTCTTGAAGCAACCTTTAGAAAGCCAACGTACTCATAAACAGTATTTGGTTGAAAATTATACGCTCGTATTCTTGCGTCTGAGCCAACAGGCTGGCTTTTCTGAGCCGAGTTTGCATCTTGAGAGTATAGCGAGAGAAAAACAGCAACTACACTAATTAATTTTTTTACTTTCATAGCTTAGAACCTTAAAGTTGAGGTCGGTGAAATCTTTTACATCATGGTTATATTCTATTGTTTGAAAAGACAAGATAATCTTGGCCTGCCATTTAGAAATAAACTTTTCACCAGTTTCTTTGTTGAATTCAGTTGCATCAAAGTTAACAGTTGTCTGATATTTTTTTATATCACTTGAATTTTCATTGGATTCATCATTGTAACTTGAAGAGTTTTCGCCGGTTAATTCAGAGATCTCGATCTTTTCTTTTTCAACGTTTATTATGCGGGATATTTTTTTTCTGAATTTAAGGGTAATGCTATCTGGGTTCCTGATAGAGATTTTGTCTGTATAATAGCTAAGTATATCACTGGTTGCCAGTGTCTTTATTATATTTCTGCTTACCTTAAGTTTTTTGAAGTCGGATTTAAAATCATAGCTCTCGATAGCTTCAACAAATCTTCCGGAAAAATATTTAATGAGTACATGGTTAATGTCGAATTTTTTTTCTGCGTTGCCAAGGTAGGTTATTTTTGTTGAAAAATCAGCGGTGCTGCTGATACTTACCTTTATAGGCAAACTTTTCTTGATAGGAAGTATGGCTTCGTAGTACATATAGCACATTAGCATTAAAACCCCGACCGCCGCGATAAGGGCCAACAGATAAGATCGCTCAATGAAGTTATACATGTATTGTTTTAAGTACCATTCTCTGGCCTCAAGAAAATACTCGCCAGATTCTACCTTTTCAGCTAGTTCCTTATAGATCTTTTTGTTGTGTGATATCATTAATTAATTGATATATATGTTAATTTTCAACTTTTTATTTATTCAGATATCGTAATTCTTAACAATGGTAGTATAAAAGATAAATTTTTAGTTAATTTTTTACTAAATATAGTATATAATGGTGTATAATGTCAATAACGCATTCTTAAGAAAATAAAATTATTTAACATTACATAAACTATGTTAAGTATATTATTAAACAATAACACAGGCCGTAACATGAAAAACATTAAAATTTTATTTTTAGCAACTTCAATTTTTACAATTGTTTCGTTTCTTTGCAATAATGCATCTTATGCACAAACCATACTATCTACAGACAGAGCCGAAAAATATGTAAAACAGGAAGTGGCTCCGCTTACAAAGCAAGAAAAGGATGAGCAATTTAAGGCTGTTGCGGGTGATGTTCCGGAAGATTATGCACAGAAGCTAAGAGATGCTCATATGGCTAGGGCGCAAGAGGCTTTGGCTGAGCGCGTTGTTGTGGGTAAAAAATCTACTATACTCAGCGGAAGGAACGTGGTTGGCAAGGGGGGTAATATAGAAAAGGGCTATATAATTTCTCAGGACAAAGTTTCCGGTTCAGAATTTGTTGCCGGTAAGGAAATTCCAAACACGGGTATAAAAATAGGTATGGAAATAGATCCTGATGTTAAAGTTACTGATACCACAGTTGGAACCACAACTACAGGAACTACGCTTGGAACGGCAACAACTGGAACCACCACCACTACTACTGTAAAAGGTGCGCCGGTGGTAGATACAACAATGCCAACTATAAATTCAGCTACTCCAAAAGTAGCGCCGTAACTGAAATACAACCTAGCTTTTTTATTGTTCGATTATCTCAGTCGAAACCTAAAGTTTTGAGTTTATAATTTCTAGGAAGAATTAGGTTGTTTATGCATATAAATAATTATATGTTTCTGGGGTCCACATTGTTTTGATAAAAATATAAATTTTTAGTTAAATTTTTACTGAAATTATTGTATAATACAGATATAAATTACCCCTTTTGATGAAGTATTTTTTAAAGATCTTCGGAATTTTTTCTTTATTGCTTTTAGCAACTGCACCGCTCGCCCAAACAGCATTCGATAATTACACGCCGCCTTATCTTCCGGTAATGAATATTACCTGGGGCTTAAATTCATGTTCGCAATACCCGCCGCAAAGAATAAAAGATGATGCTGCAGCTTATGCAATATGTAACAACTCTAATATTGTAAGCGCAACTAAGCGCAGGTGCAGCGCCTTTGGTATAGATTATGACTGCTGCCTGAATGGTGATTCAAACCAGGCGGATTATAATGCCAGTAGTATAAGGCAGGCCTTAAGCAGAAATTGCCGAGAGCATTGGGATGCCATTAAAGCCAAGATGAAAACTGAATGCGACTATATTGTTGCCTACAGAGTTGGTATAGATTTGGGCGCTATAGATAGCCAGGGTTCGGTATACGCTATCGATCATTGCTTTTTTGATGAGAATGGCCAGCCAACGGGCGTTACTAATTGCCCATCTACGGCAACATCATTATGTAGCGGGCCACACAACGTTGGTTTTCCAACAGTTTGTGCAAACAACATTTACGGTGTGAAGTTTGAAATTCACCGGAATGAAGATGGTTGCTTGAATCACTTGTATAATCAGGGCAATAAATGTCCGGCATGTTATGAAGATAGAGGGTACTTAATTGCCAATGACCCATCTAACCCAGATCCTGCGGCTGATGCAGACAGTAACCCCATTAGAGACGGTGTAAGCCCTGTAGATGACAATGGCAACGCAGTAGACAGTGAAGATATAAGTGATGCCGGAGGCCCCATTCTTTCCCAGGGGTGTATGCCGCAAGAAGCTGAAACCGCAGTGGCAAACATAGGTTCAGGCTCTAGTCTTGGAAATAATATAGGTATCAGTGAAATATTCTCACTTACAGATGGAATGAGCTTTAGTGACCTTATAGGAATAATGGTTCCCGGGTGTTTGTTTGAGTGGGATGATACAGATGCCAAACCTCAGTTCTTTGAAAATTGGGGAACTGAAGATTCTGAAGTGTGTGATGCTAACTCAAAACAATGTAATGAAGTATATAAGCCTGTTGATGACACCTACAATAGCGTAGTAAACTACGATGAAAATAACGACCTACGAAGAAATCCTTATAAAGGAAATTGCGGTAGGGGTAAATTCTTCTATAAAAACCTTGAACCACGTGATGCAAATGCAAATATTCCTATTGTTGATTCTTACATAGATACAAATTCACCGGCATGGAAAAATTTAAGAATAGGGTCAAATGACATATGGGAATCTCGCACCGGCTGTTACAACCCTGAAGAAAGGTTTGTTATCTGGCCGGCTGGTAAAGTTACCGAAGAGATAAAATTCTTTGAACCAACCAGAAGGATAGGGCAGCCTAAAGATATGAACATTGCGGCACTTGCCGCGGCGGCAACCACCCTTCCTGGCGCAAGCTCTAGCGGTGCCGGGCTTTCAGATTTTGCAAAATCTTTCTCGATACAGCTTCAAAGAAGTAATAATTTTGTAAATGACCCAATAGCTTTCTTGAAAGATGATACATCAGACCCGTGGGATGAGCCAGTAGATCACTATCCTGTTGGCGGAGGCACGTTATGGAATCCTGATGGTAAGCCAGACCAGATAGATACATCCTCGCCGGCAACTTATTTGGTGCCAAACGACAGGCTTTTAATGCGCCACCCTATGTGTATACAAACATACAATAAGGGTATTACCAGCGGCTTTAATTTGAGCGCGCTGAACGATCTTGGTTCAAAAATAAATACCATGCAGAAGGTAAGGCTTACATCTACAAGCTATACGGGTGATATCTCTAAAATATATAATTATGGCTCGCTGCCTGTTTGCCTTCAAAATGATTCGCTGGACGAGGTAGATGCTTTCTGCGCCCACTATTTTGAAAAAGCTAATGAGCTTACTAATATTGGCGGAGTTACAATACCTATGCCACTGCATGCCAATTATGGCAGTATGGAGAAATATGTTTTCGATTATGAAAATTTCTGCTGGGACAGAAAGGGGCCGAACCTTCACATTTTAGCGTTCGACCCGAAAGAACACTGGATGCCGCTTGCGCTGCAGCTAAATACTGCCAGCCCTGAGATATATCCTCAAGCAACACAAATTGTGAATAATAGAGATATTTTTGATAACGACCAATATTTCATAAAAACTGATTACAGAAGAGCGGTTCTTACAGAATATGCCGCAAGGGTTATAAAAGATGCCGGTGATGGTAGTGGTCTGAATCCTCATCAATACTACAGCCTGGGTGAATATGGTTACCGAGATATTCCGTTAGCTAAAAAAGACTACACCTTTAACCCGTATAATATTTACCGTCCGGATGCCCCTGTTGATGCGTTAACTATGGATACACTTTTGTTGCGTGAGAATTCTGGTCGTAAGGCGAAAATGCAGCAATGCTTAAAATTATTCCTTGAGCAGTGGGCGTTCGAAGGTGATAAAGGTGCGATAGTAATTGATTCGTACAAACAGCTTGAAAGGGAAGCAACCGGCGCAATAACGCCAGATGCAAGCATGTGCCAGTGGGTTGCCTATTACGACACAGCTGATAATTATGGCCGCGAAGAGATTCTGGGTTTGAATGAACTTGACTCAGGTTCATTCAGCCTTACCGACCTGAATAAGGGTAAGGAAAGAAATCTTTTCAAGGCTGTAATGTATTATTACTTCTCGCAGGTTCAGGAAAAGAACAAAGAATATAGTAAAAGCCTTGCCGGTGATCACGTGAATGATGATTATAATTTAGGATACGTATTTTCTGGTATCGGATCACTGAACACATATCACTTGCCGCCGCCGTTACTAACATCATTCTCATCGTGGCAGGCGGTTGCCTCTCTTCCGGGCACAGATCCGGAAAGGCTGCAACCACAGCATGTGCGTGGCGGTACCCCACTGAATGTAATGAGCGCGCTTGC
>CAZLZP010000059.1:0-9785 GCA_964564045.1 uncultured Rickettsiales bacterium | reverse complement strand
TTATATAATCTCTACAAATAAACTTTCGATAGGTGAGGAAATACTTACATCGGGTGATGGTGGTATATTCCCGCCTGATGTGCCTATCGGTTACGTAAAGGCAATGGATAAAGGCCAGGTTATAATAGAAACCTACGTAGATTGGAGCGCATTAGATTATGTCTTTATTCTTAAATAGGTTCTACCAGATAGTTCCCATAGTGCTTTCGGCGCTGCTGATACTTATCTCTGCCGCCAATGATGGCACCGTTATAGACCACACCTTTACTCCTGCAATTGCGGCGGCCTGTGTATTTTACTGGGTTTTCGTATATCCTGATCTTATTGGTTCCGTAACTGTATTTATAGTAGGCCTTATCTCAGATATAATTTTTCTGCAGCCGATAGGAATGGATAGCCTGGCTCTGCTTATTGCCTATACGCTAACATCTCACCAGCGTGATGATGTTGTAAAATACGGCTTTATGGTGATATGGGGTTTCTTTGCCTATTTTTTATTTATATTCTACGCCATAAAAATGATGAGCGCTTATGTTTACATGGGAGAGATATTCTTCAGCTTTGATATTATCATACAATTCATACTTACATTCCTTACATATCCGCTTGTGCATAGAATACTCGCTTTCGTCAGATTCAAAAAAATAATAGCGTTAAGAATATGAGCATTTTTAATCCCACAACCGAGAAGCTGACTATAATATCAAGGCGATCCTTCCTGCTTACTGCCGGTAAAATGACATTGCTGGCAACGTTGGGCGCCAGGCTATATCACCTGCAGGTAAAAGAAGGTAACGTGTATCGCGATCTTGCGGAAGGTAACAGGATAAAACTTACACCGGTTCTGCCACGCAGGGGAATAATAAAAGATAGATGGGGCAACGTTCTGGCGGAAGGCCTGCCTAGGTACCAGCTTATGTTCACGCCTATAAAGGGAACTGACAAGAAAGAATCGTTCTTACAGATAGCAAAGGTAATAGCTTACCCGAAGGATAAAATAGACGAGGTGGTTAAGCTTATTGAAGACCCTAAAACCGAATATCCGCTTATTATCGATAACTTCATGTCGTGGGATAGTATTGCCAAGGTAAAAGTAAAATCGCGCGATCTAAAAGGGGCAGATGTAACCTTTTTCGAACAGCGTACATATCCGTACGGGCCGGCAGCAACTCAAATAGTTGGGTATACCAATAAGCTAAGTAATTTTGATAAAGATAATGAAAGGCTTTACGGCGAGATTCTGAAGCACCCTGATCTGCGAGTTGGTCAAACCGGGATAGAACTTACCAAGCAGGAAAAATTATTTGGCCAGCCTGGCTATACCGAGGTTGAAACAGATGCCAGGGGCAAATCTTTGCGTGATGTTTCCTATAACGCCCCGATAAAGGGTGAAGATATAAAACTTACCATAGATATAGAGCTGCAGGAATATTTGCACCGCTTGCTTAAAGGTAAGGGAGGAGTGCAAACCGAGGGTGGCTCTGCTGTACTTATCAAGGTAGATACTGGCGATATAATGGCCATGACATCTGTGCCCGATTACGACCCCAACTGGTTTTCTAGCGGCATCAAAAAAGAACAGTTGGAAGCTATATATAAAAATCCAGATAAGCCGCTTACAACAAAATTTATTTCTGTTCCATACCCACCTGGTTCAACTTTTAAAACAGTTTGTGCAGTTGCGGCTGTTCAGGAAGGTATAGTTAATCAGTCTACATCTGTATTCTGCCCTGGGTACCTCGATTTTGCCGGAAGAACGTACCATTGCTGGAAAAAGGAAGGTCATGGCCTGATGAATGTTCACAGTGCTATTCAGCAATCGTGTAACGTGTTCTTTTACGAAGTTGGCATGCGTTTAGGCGTCGATAAAATTGCACATTATGCACGTAAACTTGGTTATGGAGCTAAAACCGGTATTGAACTTCCGCATGAGGCTACCGGAATAATTCCTGACAGCGCTTGGAAACTGAAAACTTTGAAAGAGCCTTGGTATAAAGGTGAAACTCTAAGTGCTGCAATTGGTCAGGGTTATGTAGAAGTTACACCGCTGCAGCTTGCTGTGGCAGCAGCGCGTATCGCAACGGGCAGAGAGGTTCAGCCAAGAATTATAATAGAAAATAATCAGTACGAAAGAAGCTTCGATTTCCTGAAAGGAATTTCGATGAGTACATTAAGTATAGTTCAGGCTGGTATGATAGCAGTGGTGAATGATGCAGGCGGAACTGGTATACGTTCCCGTATCGATGATCCGGCCTATGCATTCGCGGGCAAAACAGGTTCGGCTCAGGTAAAAGGTATTAATAAAGCCCATTATGGAAAAAGGTCTAAAGCCATTGAAGCGAAAGAAACTCATTCGATATTCATTGGGTTTGCACCTTATTTCAAACCTAAATTCGCTGTGGGTGTTGTTGTGGAAAATGGCGGTGCAGGCTCCGTTTCAGCGGCCCCAATAGCGCGTGATATATTACTTTACGCCCAGCAGAAATATACTGGTAAGGCCTAGATTAGGTTATAGCTGATAGGCTATAGGCAATAGTTAGTTTCCATTGCCAATTGCCTATTTACTATTGCCTGAATTTATATTTTCTGTCCGGTTTTTTCCCAATCAGCCAAAAAGGTTTTCAGGCCGCTGTCGGTTAACGGGTGTTTCACCAGTTGTTTAATTGTTGCCGGAGGAATGGTGCATACATCAGCGCCAAGCTTGCCAGCTGTAACAACGTGAACCGGGTTTCTTACTGAAGCAACAAGTATCTCGGTTTTAAAGTTAGGGTACTGAGAATATATCTGTTTAATATCTGCAATAAGCTGCATGCCATCCTGGCCTATATCATCAAGCCTGCCAACGAACGGCGAAACATAGGTTGCGCCAGCTTTGGCGGCCAGTATCGCCTGAGCTGCTGAAAAGCAAAGCGTTACATTTGTTTTAATTCCTTCATCGCTGAAAATTTTTGTAGCGGTAATTCCTTCCATGGTCAGCGGTAGCTTCACAACAACGTTCTTCGCCAGTTTTGCTAACTTGCGGCCTTGCGTTAACATTCCATCAACATCTAGTGCCACAACCTCGGCAGAAACAGGCTTGCCCGGTAGTAGGTCGCATATCTCTTTCACCACCTCAATAAAATCGCGGCCAGATTTATGAATAAGTGATGGGTTGGTGGTAACGCCATCAAGCAGGCCAGAACGGTTAAGTTCCTTAATTTCATTTACTTCAGCCGTATCAACAAAGAATTTCATTTTATAATCCCTATAAATTTGTTATTGCTAGAAAATAACTGAAAACTGAAAACAGACAACTGAAAACTTACTTAATGCGTGATTAGCTCAGTTGGTTAGAGCGCAGCGTTGACATCGCTGAGGTCGTTGGTTCGAGCCCAATATCACGCACCAAAAAGCAAAGGCCTTTAATTCCTAGAAACTTCCAGCCTCCTTTATAAGCGGCAGTAAAATTTTTATAAATACTATTGAATAAAATATAAAATAAACGAACTTTCTGAAAATAGTTTTAGGGTCTAGGGTGAAAGTATTCCAGAAGTGGTTCAAAGGGCCGTTGCCTTTGCCAATTTTCGGAGCCGTTCTAATGGCCTGGTTAACATACCTGTGCGCTTTTTTAACCGCCTTCTCAAGCGGGTAACCTTTTGCTATTAACGTTGCTATTGCCGATGCATAAGTGCAGCCTGTTCCGTGAGTATTATTTGTATCTATTCTTTTTGATCGTATTTTAAACACCTTGCCTGTTTCTCTTACCAGTATATCAACAAGATATGTATCAGAAAGGTGTCCGCCCTTTATAAGAACCGCATGGCACTTATACTCGTTAAGTATCTTTCGTGCAGCCGCTTCCATTTCAGCCTCGTTAGTTATCTTCATGCCGGAAATAACTTCTGCCTCTGGAATATTGGGAGTGATTAAAAGCGCCTTCGGTATAAGTTTGTTCTTAAGCGATTCAACCGCATCGTCCTGTAAAAGCTTGGCGCCGCTTTTCGATATCATCACCGGGTCAAGCACCAGATCAATTCTGTATTTACCAACTGCTGCTGCAACAAGCTCGATTATCTCTTTTGAAGAAAGCATGCCGGTTTTAATTACATCCGCGCCTATATCATCCATAACCGAGGCTATCTGTTGCCTTATAACATCAACCGGAACATCGGAAATTGCCTGCACGCCAACCGTATTCTGCGCGGTTACAGAGGTAATTGCGGTCGCGGCATAGCCACCAAGGGCGCTTACCGTTTTAATATCGCCCTGTATACCCGCACCGCCGCCAGAATCAGAGCCGGCAATTATAAGTATTTTTGGTAGTTTTTTGTTCATAAAATTTGTATATTTTACATATTATAAATAATATCATTTATAATATAGCAATCAAAAGAAAACAAAAACATAAGTATATAATTGTCTGATAAGTCGAAAATATTTGTGCAGATAGCAAGTTACCGTGATCCGGAATGTCAGTTCACAGTGGAAGATTTGTTCAAGAAAGCAAAATATCCTGAAAGAATATTTGTTGGAATATGCAATCAGATAGACCTGGAAAATGATAAAGAACTTCTCTCTCCGCCATACCCTTTCCCTGAAAATGTAAAAGAGATGGTGGTTCCTATAGAAGAGATAAAGGGCGGAGTATGGGCTCGTTCACAGGCGCAATCGCTATGGCAGGGTGAGGAATATAAATTGCAGCTCGATGCTCATATGCGCTTTCTTCCTAACTGGGATGAGTATCTGATAAACACTCTCGAAAAATGCCCTTCTGAAAAACCCATACTCACATCTATGGTTCCTGGGTATTTGCCCCCCGATAGTCTGAATATTAAAGCTCCTAACACAAGAACCGCTATAAATGTTGGAACTGTAAATAGGACCAGAATTGCTAACCCTATTAATCTTGGAGGCGGTAATTACAAGAATGAGGGTGCAAGAAAAGGGCTGCTTAGAAGTCCTTTCATAATTGGCAATTTTATTTTTGGTCACAGCAGTTTTATGAGTGAAGTTCCGCTTGACCCATTTATTTTCTTTCATGGTTATGAAACATCATATTCTGCAAGGCTATGGAGCTTCGGTTATGATATTTTTCAGCCGGAGGATAATTTTGTTTATCATTACTGGAAAAAGCCCATCTCAAAAACAGCCACATATAAAAACGACAAAGAAAATCGCCAGAAGCTAAGTCTGATGAGGGTGAGACATTTATTAGAACTAAAACAATGTGAAGATGCCACCGCCCTTACAGAGCTTGATAAATATGGCTTTGGTACAGATAGATCGCTTGAAAGTTTCTGGAAATTTGCCGGGGTAGATCTTATAAAGGGAGAGATACAGGAACACGCTAAAAAAGGTTTTTTCGATGAATCTTACAAGGAAGCAATAAAAATGTCTGGATCTAAGAAGCCTGATATACCCAGCATCTTCGTACAGATAGCAAGTTACCGCGACCCTGAATGTCAGTTCACCGTGAAAGACCTGTTCAAGAAAGCAAAACATCCGGAAAGGATATTTGTAGGTATCTGTAACCAGGTCAACATGGAAACCGACAAGGATTTTTTCAGTGAGGTTTATCCTTACCCCGATCAGGTTCGTGAAATGATAGTCCCTGCCCAAGAAAGTAAAGGTGTTTGCTGGGCAAGGCATCAGGCGCAAAAATTATACAAAGGTGAAGACTATGTGCTGATGATAGATAGCCATATGCGCTTCATTCAAGATTGGGATGAGAAATTTATTGAGGAATTAAAGCTGTGCCCATCAGAGAAGGCGGCTTTTACCAATTATCCTGCAGCATATACACCACCAGATAACCTAAAGATAATGGATAGGGCTATTGTTCAGGTGGCAAAACCATTTAACGAACATGGAGACCTTCGCTTTATCAGTAGAGTACTTTCCAGGCCAAGCGAAAAGCCTTTGCGTGGGGCTTTCATCGCTGCGGGCTTCTTTTTTGCAAAAGGCAGCGTTATAAAAGAAGTTCCGTATGATCCTTACATGTATTTTGCTCAGGAAGAAATAACCCTTGCTGCACGGCTATATACTAATGGTTGGGATGTTTACAGCCCCAGAACCAATATGATGTACCATATGTATATTAAAGTTGGTGAAGACAGAAAAAGAACGCTGCATTGGGAAGATAACAAAGACTGGAGCAGGCATTCCAAAATAGGCAGAAAAAGATTTGAATATCTGTTGGCAGGAAAAAAAGATGAAAGCTCTGATGATTATTTGGTAGACATTGAAAAATATGGTTTGGGAAGTGTAAGAACCCTGAAACAATTTGAGGAATTAACGGGTTTGAATTTTGCAAAAAAACAAGCATCAGAAAAAGCCACTAAAGGCTTGTTCATAGATGGTATTGAAAAATACATTCCCAAAGAAGCCGAAAAGCCAAAGGTTGAAGGGGTGGCCCATCCATCTGCAAGCAACGCATCCGCCCCGGGCTTAACCCCGCTTAAGGTGGGTGATATTGTACCAATGTTCGCACTGCTCGATCACGAAAAAAAAGTAAGAGAAATTCAGAATTATGGTGGTGCAAAGGTTGCGCTATTCTTTCTTCCGGTAAAATCTGAGGCGTATATAAAAGACTTCTTCGAATATCTTGATGCTAACAGGGCAAAGGCAGACGAGCTTAACCTTTTCAGGGTATATATTGTTAATTGTTCCCCGGAAGAAGCAACAAAGATCAAAGAAAAATATAATGTTCCGGCGCTTATATGGACAGATCAGAGTGCCGCCTTATTCAAGGCTTTTGGAATAGGAAATACCGCAAAATTAAAGCCGCTTTCCGTGGTTCTTGGTAAAAACCTTAGAATAAAATATAAATTCGATGATACCAATGCAATCAATAATCTGGCCGATGTTCTAAGGGCGGCGAAAGCCATAGATACAGAAATGGGCGAGCCGGTTGTAATTAAAAAGCAGGCACCGGTAATGCTTGTTGAAAACGCCATCAGTGAAGATCTGCGTCAGAGAATTTTAAAATACTGGCAGGAAGGAAGGCAGTATAAGGGCACAATAGGCGTAGGTGGCAAGGAAAAAGTAAGTAAGGGCAAAATAAGAACTGATGTTAACATATACGATAAAAATTTTCTGGCCGAGATAGATGATGCCTTATCAAAAACTGCTTACCATGAATTAAAGAAGATAGCGGCGTTCAACGTTACTCACCGTGAAAAATATAAAATAGGTCGTTATACCGCTGAAGAGCAGGGGCACTACAACCAGCACCGAGATACAGGCGTGCCGGAACTTGCCTTCAGAAGATATTCAATGAGCCTATGTTTAGGTGAAGAGTATGAAGGCGGATACCTTGAGTTCACAGAGTACGATAATTGCCGATATAAACTGGAGCCAAGAACCGCATTATTGTTTCCTTCCGCCTTGCTGCATAAAATAACTCCTGTTACTTCAGGCACAAGATTTGTAATGGTTTCTTTTCTGTTCGGTGATGAAGAGGCAAAGATAAAATCTCAGATATCATTGGCCAATGGCGGCAAAGATACTACAGAAGGGCTACGCCTGCTAACCAGCGGCAAGTTCAATGACCTGCACGAATCTACAGCTGTATACACGTACAGTATAAAGTAATATTAGAAGCGTTTGATGATAGAGAAGAATGCTCTTGGTTCATCACCAGAAGCGCCCTCAGCATTTACTTCCCTTGTTAAAGGAACGCCAACGCTAAGATCACCCGAGTAATTGCCTTTGATATTGAACCTTACGCCAACGCCTGTTGATGCAAGAGTTTGTTTCTTAGGCTCTCCAACGAATATATCTTTATTCCAAACCGCTGCAGCATCGTAGAAGCCGTAAAACTGAAGGTTTTGAACATATCCGCTTTGGTAATCGCTTGTGTATCGTATTTCTGCTAGACCAGCAGCACCCTGGTCGCCGCTTATCTCACCTGAATCATAGCCTCTGCCATATGTTCTGCCACCAAAAGATATTTCTTCAGATGCAAGAAGTGCCTTGTTAGAGTACTGGCCGGTAACAGCTGCGAATAAGGCAAATTTTTCAGTTATGCCTTGTAACCTAGTTAATTCACCAACAAACTTAGTGAAGTTATGATTACCGTTAGAGCGGCTTCTGCCAACGCCATCTTCGGTCGAGCCAAATACATCAACGCCATTCACCATGTTAATGTCTAGTTTATTTGAAGATCGGAAACCATCATCAAATTCAAGTGAGAAGCCGTTGGTTATATCTCTAATCCTGTCGTTAGATATAAGAGTGTTGGCTATATTTGTTCTTGAATCAACCTTCTTGAAACCGGTGTTCAGGTTTAGGTTAGTTTTTCTTGAACGGATAAGCGGGTAACTAATATCAGCCGAAAGTGTTTTTGTATCACCTTCAATATCGGTAGATTCAAGTCTGCCGCCTGGGCTCGATTCAGAGGTTGCATAACGTACTTTCAATTTTGTACCCTCAGAGAACACCTGTTGTTCGTGCTGAACATCAAAGAAAAGAAGTTCATCGGTCTGTGCGGCTGTTATACCGCGTAGTGTAGTGCGGTCGAATTCACCGAAAAGTGAATTTAATGCAGCTACAGCAGTAAGCTCGTATGGGCCAACAAATCTGCTGCCGAAGTTATCGGCCTGAAGTGAGTATTCGTATTTATCTTCTTCAAGATTTATTATCATTTCAGAAGAACCTGGAACTGAAGAAGAAGGTCTGATAATGCTTCTTGCAGTTATACCGGGAAGATCATCGGCAAGTAGAAGATATCTTTCCATATCCCTTTTATTTACCGGACGTTTCTGAGAGATTTTTTCAGCAAAATGTCTTATAATTGTAAGGTCAGATTTAGTATCGCCAACCATGTTTACTTCGCTGATATAACCTTCAATGATATTATATTTTACTGTTCCACCACCTATTTTCTGAGGGGCAAGTACAGCTCTGGAAAGGATATAACCATCATCACGATATTTCTGGGTTATCGCCCTTGCTATGTTCTGAAGGTCGTTGAATGAAACTTTCTGGCCTGTGTACTGTGCAGCTAGTGCTGAAAGTTCTTCGCTGGAATATACTGTATTACCTTCAAACTCTACAGAGTTAAGCTGAAGTACTTTATTTGTATCTTCTCCTGCACCAACGCTTTCAACCTGTTGTTCAATTACAGGTTCATCAAATTTTTTCGGAGCTGTCTGCTGGAATCTTTTATCTATCTGCTGAATTTCTGCAGATGTAGGAACCTGTGAATAGGCCATTGGTGAAAAGAAAGAAACAATAAGTGCTGCAGGAAGTAATCTTAGTTTAGTCATAACAAACCTTTATTTAAAGAATCTAGCTTTATTCTATAAAGCCGCCCCACAAAATTCTAGCGAGGCGGCTTATAAAAATCTAGTAATTATTGAACTGCTTCTTCACAATCCTTGTTATCAAGGAAGTTATTACCACAGGTTACATCGTTAGTTCCGCCTGCATTAGCACCACCAGCTGCTGGTTCAATATCGCCGAGTTTTTTCGGAGAATTGCCACCTGCCGCAGGAGCTATGTTTGCAAGTTCAGTACCGCCACCACCCAATAAGCTTAGGTTAGTTGCAATACCATTAGTGTTGAATGATTCAAAGAACCTTTGATATTCAACGCCGGTATTATTCAAGGAAAGAACTGGTCTGCCAAGCGCATCAAGTATTATGTTGCCATTTTCCTGACCTCTTAGCCCCGGAGCTGGAGCCGTAGTTGGTGCGGAAGTAGGTTCACCTGTAGGTTGGAACGTCGGCTCATTGGTAGGTTCCTGAGTCGGTTCACCAGTTGGTTCCTGAGTCGGTTCGCCAGTTGGTTCCTGAGTCGGTTCG
>CAZLZP010000058.1:0-10271 GCA_964564045.1 uncultured Rickettsiales bacterium | reverse complement strand
CAAGCGCCACGCCGAACGAGAAGTTACGCGATTTTTCACTATTACAGGTAAGCACCAGATCACCAATTCCGCATGGTTCCATAAGGGTTTCTATTTTTCCACCCATTTCCTTATTTATCTTCATTATCTCGTGGAAGCCGTTCGTAAGTATCGCTGCCTTGGAATTTTCACCCTGACCAAGCCCGCGTACTATACCGCAACCAATGGCGATAACATTCTTTACCGCACCGCATATCTGCGAGCCGATTATATCATTATTTATATGCACCCTGAAGTTTGGCCTTTCAATAAGGCTGTGAATGGTTTCCGCTACACCTTTCTGTTTTGATGCAACGCTGATGCTGGTAGAGATTCCGCGGGCAACTTCCTCAGCGAATGTCGGCCCGGAAAGTATGGCGTAATTATTGCTAAGGCTTTCTTCGAAAATATCGCTCATCAGGGCAAGAGAGTCGTTTTCTATGCCTTTGGTGCAGATAACAAATGTAGATTCATTGTTAACGCCGTACTCACGAAGGAATTTTAACTGGGTGCGGAAAAATTGCGATGGGGTTGTAACAAGAACTATTCTGCTTTCTGCTATATCGCCCAGGGTTATTGTGGCTTTAACAGATTTGGGCAAAGTTATGCCGGGAAGGAAAGGTTTGTTTATATGAAAATCGTTGATGGCATCTACCGCATCTATCTCACGGGCGTAAATGGTAACCTTGGTGCCGTTATGGGCAATTATCGCCGCCAGTGCGGTTCCCCAGGCGCCGCCACCTATGATAGATATTTCAGACATAATTAAACGGATATCTTTTTTAATCTTTTTCTAATTGCGCTTGTAGGAATATTCATGCTTTCGCGATATTTTGCAACTGTTCTTCTTGCCACATCTACACCTTTGGTTTTTAAAAGGCTGGTTATATCGTCATCGGAAAGCACTTTTGTTTCACTATCTATCATTTCTTTAATGTGGTGCCTAACCGTTTCTGAAGAAACTTGAGAATCATCAAAGCTGCCGCCAAGGCTGGTGGTGAAGAAATACCTAAGTTCATAAACGCCACGCGGAGTTGCTATATATTTATTAGCAACAACCCTGCCTACCGTACTTTCGTGAAGTTCAACCTCTTCGGCTATCTGTTTCATAGAGATAGGTTTAAGAAAATTTATACCTTTTTCCATGAACTGCTCTTGGTGGGCAACTATCGCCTCGCCAACTTTCAGCATTGTTTCGCAGCGCTGCTGAACTGCACGTATCAGGAAATTTGCCGAGTTAAAATTCTCAGTGATGTATTTTTTGTCATTACCTTTAAGCTTGTTGGCTTTTATCTGGTTGTAATAATCTTTGCGAACATTCACCTTTGGCAGTAGTTCGTAATTCAGGTCTAGGTTCCATTTGCCATTCTTCTTTTCCAGAATCAGATCAGCGTGTTTAGTTTGTGGCCTGTCCTCTGAAAAATCACTGGCCGGGCGAGGGTTCAAAGATTTTATTTCCTTTATCATCTCCATCAGGTCTTCGGAACTAACGGCGCATATCTTCATCAACTTATCAAGCTCGCCCTTTGCCAGTATTTCTAAATTATCGACCAGTTTTTCAAGTGCGGCATCAAGCGTTCTTCTTTCGTTAAGTTGTGTTTTTAAACATTCCTTCAGGTTGCGTGAGCATACGCCCAGCGGGTCACATTTTTGCAGGCGCTTTAGCACTATTTCAATATCTTCCAGGTCGCAGCCAAGTTTTTCGGCAAGGCTTCTAATATCTTCATCGAACGTTTCAGAAGAAAGATAACCGCTTGCATCCACCATATCTATTAAATGGGCTGCTATCATTTTGTTCTTGGGGTTCACAAAATCGATATTCACCTGATCAAGCAGATGTTCCTTCAAAGATATTTCCTCGCTGAAGGTTTTTTCTATTATTGTGCCGGCATCATCTTCAGGCATGCCGTTGGTGCTGAAATCTACCACATTATCGCTGCTGTAATCTTCGCTCGAGTGGGTTTCTTCGGCGGCATTCCAGCTTTCAGTTGTATTGCTATCTAGTGCGCTATCATTTTCTTTTATTTCGTTGGAATTCAGTTTGTCGAAGCTGTCTTTTTCGCTATCGGCAATATCTTGCTCGGTTTCGCCGCCATCATTTTCATCTGTATCTGAAACCTCGTTCTCGGTTTTATCGCCTTCGGCTTCCAGCAGCGGGTTTGTTTGCAGCTCAGCTTCAATTAAACTGGCCAGGTCCATGGTGGAAAGCTGCAGTATCTTCAGCGACTGCTGCATGCTTTGGGTCATCACCAGATTCTGCGACTGCCTAAGAACTAAGTTTTGCGTTTGGCTTACCATGAGTGTATAGTATCCCTCGAAATAACTATAATCAAGAAACTTAAGCACGAACCATGCCAATTTTAGAGTTGACAGATTTCTTAAAGTTAAGAACGGGCGGCGGAAGGCTGCTTGGGGTTGATTGCGGAGAAAGTGTTATAGGCATTGCCGTGTGTGATCCCGATTGGAAAATTGCATCGCCCTTGGTTAATATTCAGAATAAAAAATTCACCAGCTCGGCGGAAGAGATATTCAAAATAATAGATGATAAAAAAATTATCGGGCTGGTTATTGGTTTGCCGCTTAGTATGGATGGCGGTGAGAATAAAATGTGCCAGTCGGTGCGTCAGTTCGGGCGCAACCTGCTAAAAATGCGTGATATTAATATTTGTTTCTGTGATGAGCGTTTTTCTACCACTATGGCGCAGCAGAATTTAGATAATTCAGATATAAGCTGGGATAGAAAACAGGAACTGATCGACAAGATCGCCGCTAGCTACATACTTCAGGGGTTTATCGATAAGGTTTAAATATCCCAATTCTCTTCGTAGCATTCCCTTGCGGCGGCAAGGCTTGCTATGCGGGCGATTAAACTTTGCACCGGGCAGTGCATATAATTTTCCGATTCGAACGAATCGAACGAAACGAATTCCATTCCCTTTGAATTTAAATTTCCGAATTTATCTTGGTTGCTGTTAATTCTGAAAGTGCAGCCTATCGGTTTTGAATTCACCAGATAAACCATAGGCTCGGCCGGCTTGCCTTCATAGCTATCTATTGTTGGTATGCCTTCCTGCACAACCACCTCAGTATTTTCTATGCCTTCTTTAATAACATTCATGCTGTGGCGTTCTTTCTTGTTTATATCCAGAACTTCCTGCGCACTTTTCACCACCATTATACCCATGCCGTAAGTGCCACTGTTAGCCTTAATGAAAGCATAAGGCTGTTCGGTGATGCCGTATTCCTTATATTTTTCGGCGGTACGTTTTAGTATCTCATCAACCGTGCCGGCTACACAATCCAGCCCTTCTTTCTGTTTGAAATTTATTTTTCCGCAGCGCTTGAAGTAGCTGGAAATAAGCCAGTTATCTATATCGAACTTGCGGGAGAACTCGCGTGATATATTTTCGTAAGTTTCAAAATGCTGACTTTTTCTACGCTGGAACCAGCCGAACGATACAGGTGGAATTATTGGCTGCTCAGCCAGGCCCTTTAATATATCGGGGTTACCGCTGGAAAGATCGTTATTACAAATAATAAGTTCCGGCACGAAACCATTAGCTTCAATTTTATTTGCGTTTCGTTTTACCGGGAACATATGCAATTTTTCGCCGGGTATTATCTCTTCCTCAAAATTCTCGGTAATGGCAAGGCTGCCAACCATAACTTCCATTCCGGCATTTTCAATTATACCGGCAAGCCTTAGCACATTCAGCAGGTAGAATTTATTTCTGGTATGATTTTCAGGAATTATCAGAACTTTGCTTTTGCCAGGGTGGAATTGGGAAAAATAGTCTTTCATCTGTTCGGTGGCCTTTTGTCTTTGGGCCTGTGAAAGCAGGTTGAACCCGGCGGGGAACAGGTTGGTATCAACCGGAACTATCTTAAAACCGCTATGCCTTATATCTACCGAAGCATAAAATAGTGGTTTTGTATTTGCGTATCTTTCCTCGAAGAAACTTTCGATAGCATCTGTTTGTGGGATTATATTTTCAAAGATGAATTTTTTGATCTGTACCATGGGGTACTATCTAGTGCTTTTTAAGCTTTTGTTCAAGCTTATCCCAGTATATTTTTTCAGCTTTGATATTATATAGCTCATTGATAGGCGTAAATAGTGCAGGGCAGGTAACATTTACTTCGGTAAGATATCCACCAATTATATCAATGCCGCAGAAGAATATATTATTCTTTTTAAGTATTGGCCTCAATGCTTCGCATATTTGCTTTTCTTTATTTGTAAGAGTTGTTTTATGTAAGGTAGCCCCCTGATCTGCCGATGCCTGCAAAGTTCCTTTAGCCGGAACACGCAGTACCTGCCATTTAACTTCGCCATCCAGGAACATTACTCTTTTATCGCCCTTCTTAACATCAGCCAAATATTTCTGCGCTATCACTGGCTCTTTATATTTCTCTTTGAACATACGTAATATGCTTAAGTGGTTCTCGTCACCCTTCTTAAGCCTAAAAACATTCCTGCCGCCAAATTCATACAAAGGTTTCAGAATAATATCATTGTGCTTTGCCCAGAATTCCCTGATCTTGTTCATATCAGAGGTTATCAGCGTAGGCGGGGCGAATTTCTGCAAGTCATTCGGCAATAATTTTTCCGGCATGGCAATTATACCGGCAGGGTCATTCACAACCTTACCGCCTTTGCCCAGCTTGGTAAGCATGTGCATTGCGGTGAAGTAGCTTTGATCGAACGGCGGTTCAAGCCTTACAGATACTAAACAATTTTTGGAAAGGTCTACGTTCTCGGTTTTTTCTTCGCAAACTAAATTACCTTTTTTATCCAGGCGAACCTTATGGGCAGAAGCTATAACCTTTCCGTTCTCCATATATAGTTCACTAGCTTCGAACATGTAGGTAGGGTATCTTCTTGCCGATTCCTTCAGCAAAACAATCGATGTCGCTCTCGGGTTTTGAGTAGCAACCTTTTCAGTCAGGAAAAGGCTCTTTTGAAACATATACTACTGTCTTAGCGTATCAATGCTGTTAACAGGAAGATCTAAAGCGTTAGGGCTTTGGTACTGAATTTGTTCCTGTACCGGAGCGCTGCGTTCCATAGGTCTATCAGTTTGTTTCAGCATGCTTGGGTCAACCGGGCGGCTGTAAACTTCTACGCCTGTAGTGCCAGGACGAGGGTAAGCAGGCGCCTGAGCTGCGCTTCTTTCAACCGTTTCAGTGTAAGTTTCAGTGCGTTCACGTAGAACTTCAACTTCAATATCAACCCTTCTATCAGCCTGCAGGCAGGCAACCTGTTCAAGCACAGGAATATTCAGAGGGCAGTTAGTAACTGGTTTTTCTTCACCGAAGAAACCAAAACCAACCTGAATATTATTGAAATAACCTTTGCCACGGAAATAATCAAGAGCATGAGTAGCCCTGCGTTTAGAAAGATCAATGTTGTAATCGTTAGTTGCGAACCTATCAGCGTAACCAACAAGTTTTACATCACGGATAGCAACAGACTTATTAATTTCATTGATAACATCATTCATTCTTTGTTCATCAACGGCATCGATATTATCTTTATCAATAATGAAGTAGATAGATTGCCTGATAAGATCGATATATTGAATTGTTCTTTGTTTTTCAACAACCATAGGTGCAGGAGCAGGAGGGGTTGGGAAACCGCAAGGATCGCAGCACTGATCAGCCAGCCATTTAGTTCTGGCGCAATTGCCTCTGGCATCCTGAACCGGATTGCCTCTTTTATCCATAAGTGCGTTAACTGTTCTGGCATCTGCGGCAGAAGCCACAAATAACATTGATAAAGACAAAAATACTAACTTGCTGAATTTCATGATGAATTTTCCATTAAAAATAAATAACGTAACAACTAAATAATGTTTAAATGCCTGAAAGTCAAATGCTTTTCTTCATTAAAATAGCATCGATCTTTTTGCCTTTAACACTATAGTAACCTTTTCTGGTGTTATACTTAACAAAGCCGCAGTTCTGGTAGAGTTTCAACGCATCAGCGTTGTTTTCTGCCACTTCTAAATAAACAGTTTGAATATCAATATCTTTCAGGTCTTCAATTGTGCTGTTCAACAGCTGAGTAGCAAGCCCCTGGCCTCTTGCTTCGGGCAGGGTACCCATATCTATTATTTCCATCTCTTCATCAGATACCATTCTGAATATAATGAAAGACTTATCATCTAGTATATCAAAGTTAAAATCATCGCCCAGCGCTTTTATTTCCGCAGAGGCATCTTTTTCAGGGAAGCATGTTTGATATAGGTTTATTAGTTCACGCTGCATGACTTTTATTCTCTTCTACAAAATTACTAATATCTATAAGTGCTTTCTTCAATTCGTTTATCCTAAGCTTCAGGTTGTCCCATTTCATATTTGCTATCACGAACTTACTACCATCTTTTATTTTATAGCGCACCGGGTTTTTTGCGATAAGTTTTATCAGAGCATCAGGGTTGTGGAATTTATTGTTACGGAACTGCAGGCTGGCGCCAATTGTACCCACATCAAGTTTTTCAACATCAAGTTTTCTGCACAGAAGTTTTATCTTTACGGTCTCCAGAAGGTTCTCGGCTTCTTCAGGCAGCTTGCCGAACCTATCTGTCATCTCTGCTGCGAAACTTTCTATCTCGGCATCTGTTTCCAGGCTGCCAAGCCTTCTATACAGGCCCATGCGTAAGTCAGAATCACTTACATAGGTTTCGGGAATAAGCACCGAAATGCCTAAGTTAAGTTTTATACTATATATATCTTCGTGTTTTTCCTGCGGTTCATTGGTAACTTTTAAATTCTCTATCGCCTCGGCCAGCATGTTCTGGTAAAGTTCCACACCCACTTCTTTTATATTACCGCTTTGTTCATCGCCAAGTAAATTACCGAAACCGCGAATATCCATATCGTAGCTGGCAAGGGTGAAGCCGGCACCAAGCGTATCAAGCTTTTGCATTACCTCCAAACGTTTCTCGGCCTGCTTGGTGAGTATCTTTCTGGTTGGAACTGTTAGGTAGGCATATGCCCTGGTTTTGCTTCTGCCAACACGCCCGCGCAGCTGGTATAGTTGAGCCAGGCCGAACATATCGGCCCGGTATATAATAATAGTGTTGGCGGTAGATATATCCAGTCCACTTTCAACTATGGTGGTGGAAAGCAGAACATCGAACCTGCCATCGGCAAAGTCGTTCATTATTGTATCAAGATCGTCGGGGTTCATTTTGCCATGAGCCACTACAACTTTTACTTCCGGGATAAGTTCTTTCAGTTTCTTTTCAAGTTCTTCAATATCTTTTATGCGTGGTGCAACAAAGTAAGTTCTGCCACCTCTGTAATGTTCCTTCAGTATCGCTTCACGAATTGTTATCTCATCATAAGGCATAACGAATGTGCGTACTGCAAGCCTATCTACCGGCGGCGTGGTTATCAGCGAAAGATCACGAATGCCTGAAAGCGAAAGCTGCAATGTTCGTGGTATTGGGGTTGCTGTTAGTGTTAATACATGTGTATCTGCCCTCAGTTTTTTTAAGCGTTCTTTCTGCGCAACGCCGAACCTTTGTTCCTCATCTATTATCATTAGCCCTAAATTCTTGAACTCCATATCTTTGGCAAGTAGCGTGTGCGTGCCTATAACTATATCTACCTTTCCTTCTTTTATCTCTTCGCGGGCTTTCTTTATCTGGGTTTGGCTGACCATTCGTGAAAGCTGTTTTATAACAACGCCCGTACCGCTGAATCTATCTACGAACGTATTAAAGTGCTGGCGGCAGAGCAGGGTGGTTGGGCAGATAACCGCCACCTGGGTTTTATTTTCTTGCGTGTTATTCTGAACAACGGCAAATGCGGCACGCAGGCCAACTTCAGTTTTGCCAAAGCCAACATCGCCGCAGATCAGCCTGTCCATTGGTTTACCTGATGATATATCATTCAGCACATCTTCAATGGAACTTAACTGATCTTCTGTTTCGGCATACGGAAAGCGCGCGCAGAATTCATCATACGCGCCGCTTGCGGTATCAAATACTTTGCCGCCCCGTACTTCACGTTCTGCGGCTATCTTAATTAATTCCTCTGCCAGAACTTTTATGCGCTTCTTGATCTTCGATGTGCGCTCCATCCATTGTAGGCCACCCAATTTATCAAGCTCGGCGCTTTCATCTTCGTTGCCGTAGCGGCTGATAAGTTCAATATTTTCAACCGGTACATAAAGTTTATCGCCACCCTGATATTCCAACAGAATGAAATCGTGTGCTATGTTCTGTATCACCAAAGTTTCCAAACCCTTGAACCTGCCAATGCCGTGTTCCTTGTGAACTACAAGCTCGCCAGACGAAAGCAGCGAAGCCTCGCGAATGAAATCTTCCGCCTTTTTACCCCGGCGTGTTTTCTTGCGGAATATTTTCTCACCCAGAAGATCTGCCTCGCTTACCAGCCTGAAACCCTGTGCGATAAAGCCATTTTCCAGCGCTAACGTTGCAACGCCAACATTAGTTCTGTTCAGTAGCGCCTGCTCATTTTCAATATTCTCTATAATAACGGTTTTTATATCGTGCTCATGCAGAATGGCATTCATTCTATCTCTGCTGCCGTTGCTCATACATACAATTAATGTTTTCAGCTTTTCGTTATTATCGTAGGCGCTCAGCAGATCGGCCTTTAATAGGTCTATTGCGGTTTGCGAAGCCGCCTTGCTATCTGCGAAGTAATCTGGAATTGATTTATAATCAAAGTTTGCTGTACCATCTGTACTTTTGAATTTGCTGAAATGAACGGTGGTTTTATTTTTGAGAGAGTTTTTAAATTCATCTTCAAGCAGATATAGTTTTTCAGGCTTAATAAAGTGGTCGGCGCTGCCGTACCTGCCGGTTTTAGCGTAACTAATGCGCGAATTATAGGCATCGAGTATATGTTCCCAGCGTTCATTTATCACTGGTTCTATATCATGCTCGAAACTATATATGGCATCTTTGCAGTAATCGAAAACGCTATCCAGCTTATCGTAGAACAGCGGCATGTAATTCTCGAAGCCGGAGTGTTTGCGCCCTTCTGCAATGGCATCGAACATCGGGTCTTTGCCAGATGCGCTGATGCCGAACTCTACCAGAAAATTCTCTTTGAACTTTTCTATATATATTTTGTTCAGCAGAATTTCGCTGGCGGGAATTATCTCAAAAGTTTCAACGGCGCTTAGGCTAACCTGGGTCAGCGGGTCGTACTTTCTAATACTTTCAACCTCGTCGCCAAAAAAATCTATGCGTATGCCGAATTCGGAAGAGGGTGGGTAGATATCAATTATGCTGCCGCGTACCGCGAATTCGCCATGGTCTGATGCGCTGGAAATATTCGCGTAGCTGTTATTCACCAGAAAACTTAACAGGTCTTCACGTTTTATCTTTTGTTTTACCTTAACGCTTAGAGAAGATTTTTTAATAACTTCTATCGGTATCAATTTCTGGTTTATGGCGTTGGCGGTGGTAAGAAGTACCTGGTTCTTTTTTAAGCCCCCGGAAATTCTGGTAAGGGTTTCAAGTCGCTTGCTTATTATTTCACTGTTGGGCGAGGTTTTATCGTATGGGTTGGTATCCCATGCGGGTAGTTCCATAACCTCTATCTCTTTGGAAAAGAAAGAGAGCAGCTCATGTATCTTTTCAAGGTAAAGATCGTTTTTGGCAATATGAACCAGACCGCATGGTGAGTTTCTGGAAAGTTTTATCAGACTGAAAACTTCACTTCCTGCGGGTAGATTATAGAAAAAATTCTTCTCAGAATTCTTTATGTTCAATTCATTACTCATCTTCGAGTAAGGGGAACATATATTAGTCTTCTTCTTTTACAATATGAAACTTATCCAGAATAGCCTGTCCATCATCTTGTTGAGGCATAACTTTAAGTATAGGCGCAATGCCCGCTATTACCTTGGCTGCTGCCGGTGCGGCTGTCCAGCCTGCGGTGGCGTAACCGAAAGTATCTTCTGCTGGTTTAGGGTCGTCTAATGTTATCATTACTAAATATCTGGGGTTATTCATTGGGAACGCACCCAGGAAAGTGGAGACAACCTTGTCGTTGCTGTATCTTCCGTTTGGCTCAATTTTATTAGCGGTTCCGGTTTTGCCTCCTACCAGGTAACCATCAACATTTGCTTTACTGCCACTGCCACCAACAACAACCAGTCGCAGCAAACCTCTCATGCGTTCAGAAGTTCTTTTGCTGAATATTCTTATTGGCTGCGTTACCTGCTGGTCTTCGTTTCGTTTTATAAGTGTAGGCTGGTAATATAG
>CAZLZP010000057.1:1240-10409 GCA_964564045.1 uncultured Rickettsiales bacterium | reverse complement strand
CGCCTGAGCCGCCGCGCGGTTTTCGCCTGTGCAGTTAACTTTAACCAGGCACAAAGCGCGTTCGATATGTGGAGAATCGTAGGTTAGATCCCTCACCTCATACACGGGAACAAGCCTATCTAACAGGCTCATTACCTGCTGAATAACCGCTATTGACCCCTGAGTAACTATTGTGATACGAGAAACTTTTTTCTCGTCATCAACGCTGGAAACCGTAAGAGAATCGATGTTGTAGCCACGGCTGTTGAATATACTGATAACGCGGGCAAGTGCGCCCGGCTCGTCATCTACTATCACAGAAAGCGTATGCGATACCGCCTCGTCCTTCTGCTCGATTATTTCGTAAACCGATAATTTTGTGTTCGTTGCCATATTTTTTAACCTGAGGAGCGCTTATAGCTTATATTTAGCCCTAAATCAAGGGCAAAAGGGATTGCTTTATTGGTACGTTTTAGCTATTATCGTCCTTTATCAAGGGGTTTTCATGGAAGAACTAGAGCAAATAAAAAATAATGAAATGAAAGGTATACTTGGCAGGTATATCAGCAAGTTCAATGACTTTTCGGAAGAATACGAAAAGCTGTACCTAGACCATATAAATGGAAAGCTGGTAAATAAAAAATACGAGAAGGCGCTTGAAGGGCTATCAGAAAAGTGGAAGGGCCTTATTGATGAAACCACGAACAAGCTTGATGCACTTTCGTTCGATAATATAGAAGATAGCCTAATACGGTGTAAAATATCCAGCTACTTACATAGTTTTAGTATCGGCATTGAGATAAATGAAGAATTAAACCCAGCACCTACACCAGAAGTAACCAAGAAATATGATGATGCCGTGAAAGAACACGAAAGCAAAACCGGCCACCCTATAACCAGAGATGAAATTTATAGGCTGGCGGTAACCCATATGGTAAGTGAACTGAAGGAAAATTACATTAAACAATTAGGCGGTATTGTAACTGAAGTTAAAGCCATGCCCTCTGAGCAGCAAGAGCGCGAGCTATTTGAACACTGCATGATAACAGCTGGGGTTGATGTCAGTTATGAAAAAGCCGGTGAGTATACGACAGCTATCTACACAAGGTCGACAGAAAAAGTTTTAGATTGCTAAGCCTAATTTATGTTATGTATAATTCTTATAAACATTTCCCTGATGACATCAAAGGTAGGATAATAGCGCTTATTCCAAAGCTCTCTCCGCGTTACAAGGAATGCATGGAGATGGCCTTTCTAAAGAATATGCCGTATAGCGAGATAGCAACAACTCTTGGGTTATCAGAGAACACCATAAAAACCAATATAATGAAGGCAAAGCGTATATTATTTAAAATGGATCCGGTTCTAACTGATTTTATAAAACCGGCTTTACCTAACACTACTTTACCTACTACTATGATAGAACTTAAGGAAGATTATACCCCAACGGTAAAAGATAATTTTGATATACTTAGAAAAAAAGTAGTAGGACGATTCCAGGATAAAAATGGGTATCAGGTCTCTATAGCTACTATAGCTATAAGCGCAGATATGTCAGAATCGGTTTTCAGGTCAATATTAGAGCCTACAAGCCGTGCCATTTTTTTAGAGCCCTATGATTTAGAATCCATAGCAAATAAGCTTTCAAGGTTTTTAGCACAATTAGGGCAGAAACCACCATATATCGATGGATTCAGAAAAGACTTTCTCGCGCTGCATGAAGCAAACCTTATTTCAGCAAGTAAGATACTGAAGGATAAATCTGAAGGCAAAAGCTAATTGAATAAGCTAAGCAGCCTTTTTATTCTTCTTACTGCGCTCTAAACATTGTTTCAGGTATTTGCCTGTCATAGAGTTTGGTATTTTGGCGATATCTTCCGGAGTGCCAACACCAACAATATGCCCACCCTTAGAACCACCACCAGGGCCAACATCTATCAGCCAGTCAGAGGTTTTGATGACATCGAGGTTGTGTTCAATGCAGATAACCGTATTGCCAACATCTACCAGCCTGTGAAGAACGCTAAGCAGCTTAGCAATATCGTGCGTGTGCAAACCGGTTGTAGGCTCATCGAGAATGTATAGCGTGCGCCCGGTTGATTTGCGTGAAAGTTCCTTGGCAAGTTTTATACGCTGAGCCTCACCACCCGAAAGAGTTGTGGCCGACTGACCAAGCGAAATATAGCTAACACCAACATCGTTCATGGCTTTCAGTTTTTCGTGTATCAACGGCTGATTTTCGAAGAACTTGCAGGCTTCTTCAACTGTCATGCCAAGAATATCAGAAATGGTTTTGCCTTTGTATTTTATTTCCAAAGTTTCGCGGTTATAGCGCTTACCCTTACAGGTATCACATGTTACGTATACATCGGGCAGGAAGTGCATTTCTATTTTCAGCATGCCATCACCCTGACATGTTTCGCACCTGCCACCTTTAACGTTAAAGCTGAAACGACCAGCCTTGTAACCACGTGCCTTACTTTCCGGCAGGGCAACGAACAGATCACGGATGAAACTGAACGCACCAGTATAAGTAACTGGGTTTGAACGAGGCGTACGGCCAATAGGAGATTGATCTATTTTGATAACCTTATCGATATATTCCAAACCTGAAAGTGTATCGTAAGCACCCGGGACCTTCTTGAAAAGGCCGTTAACAAATTTGTTTGCAGCACGATATAAAGTTTGCAGCACCAGCGTAGATTTACCAGAACCAGAAACGCCCGTTACCGAAGTGAATTTACGCACAGGGAAATCGACATCGACATTAAGCAGGTTGTTGGCGCGAGCACCACGAAGGCGAATGTAACGCTCTTTTTCGTGCTTCCTTCTAGCGATTATAGGAATTTCCTTCGCACCAGAAAGATATTGGCCAGTAATAGATTTTGGATTTTTTGCCACTTCTTCCGGCGTACCTTGTGCAACTATATGACCACCGTGAACCCCTGCCCCTGGGCCGATATCGATAAGATAATCAGCGCGGCGCATTGTATCTTCATCGTGCTCTACAACTATAACTGTATTGCCAAGATCGCGCAGGTTTTTAAGCGTGTTGATAAGTTTATCGTTATCGCACTGGTGCAAACCAATTGATGGCTCATCCAGAACATACAACACTCCAGAAAGACCAGAACCAATTTGCGAAGCTAAACGAATACGCTGAGATTCACCGCCGGAAAGCGAGCCTGATTTTCTATCAAGGCTAAGATAATCTAGCCCCACATCTTGCAGGAAGCCTAAACGCAACTGAATTTCCTTGATAACCCTTTCGGCTATCTGGTTATGGGTTTTGTTCAATTTCGGAGAAAGTTCTTTGAACCACTCTACCGATTGCTCAATTGTTTTTTCAACCACCTGACCAATATGATGATCGGCAATACGCACACATAAAGTTTCCGGCTTTAAGCGGTAACCTTTACACGCCTTACATTTTGTAATACCCTGATAAGCTTCGTAAGCTGATGCCAAGTGCGAAGTGTCGGCTTCTTCCACGCGGCGGATCATGTTCGGTATAACGCCTTCAAATACCTGAGTTACCTTGCTGTTACGCAGCCCATCATCAAATTCGAATGTAATTTCTTCCTGGCCGGAACCGTAAAGGATAAGTTTTTGAACAGTATCGGGAAGTTCTCCATAAGGAGTTTCAAGCGAAAATTTGTAGTGGCTTGAAAGTGCATTTAGTGTTTGACGGTATGTTTTATTCTGCGAGTTAGCCCATGGCAGAACCGCACCTTCATTCAACGAAAGAAGTTTATTCGGCACGATAAGATTTGGATTGTAGAAGCTTTCAATGCCCAAGCCATCACACGCCGTACATGCACCATACGGGCTGTTGAACGAAAACATACGTGGTTCAATTTCGGTAAGCTGGAAGCCAGATACCGGGCATGCGAATTTTTCAGAGAATACCTGCACATCGCCTTTCTTTACGGCTTTTTCGCCCTTTTTAGGTTTGAACGAAGATGGAAGTTCAACTATTTCCACATATATAAGGCCATGCGATAGTTGCAGCGCTGTTTCGATAGAGGCAGGCAGGCGGTTGCCAAGTTCATCATTAAGCTGCAGCCTATCTACAACCACTTCCATATTGTGTTTTTTGTTCTTATCTATTCTTGGTATCTCATCAAGATTATGAACTTCGCCATCTATTTTAATGCGCGAATAACCATCTTTCTTCAGCTTCATTAGTTCAGCCGTGTGTTCACCCTTGCCACCACGAACTATTGGTGCAAGTAGGTGAATTTTTGTATCTTTTGGCAGCGCAAGAATTTTATCAACTATTTGCGTAACGCTTTGCTTTTCAATTGGTAGGCCGGTTGCAGGAGAATACGGCACACCGATACGGGCGAATAACAAACGCATGTAATCGTAAATTTCGGTAATGGTTGCCACGGTTGAACGTGGGTTTTTTGAAGTTGTTCTTTGGTCTATGGCGATAGCAGGTGAAAGGCCGGTGATATATTCTACATCTGGCTTATTCTGCATTTCAAGGAACTGACGCGCGTAAGCAGAAAGAGATTCCACATAACGGCGCTGACCTTCAGCGTAAACCGTATCGAACGCAAGCGAGCTTTTGCCCGAACCTGAAAGCCCGGTAACAACTACCAGCCTATCTTTCGGAATATCTATGCTAATGTTTTTTAGATTATGTTCTTTGGCACCATGTACGCTTATGTATTTCTCGGTCATATATCCCTTTAAATTTAACGGAACAGTATAAGCAGAAATTGGGCGACTATGCAAGGGCATAGTTAATTTATTTTTTGATGATTTTGAAGGCCTTAAGCGTGTTATTTAGCCTGGCCTGCAGCAGGCGCTGAAGGAGCCGGAGCGGTTACAGGCGCACCCGGAGCAGCAGTGGTAGCTTGATGCACTGATGATTCTTGCGATGACATACCTTTAAAAGCAGATAAATCAACTGAGCGCAGAGATGCCTGCATATCTTCATGGGTTCTTTCCACAGACTCAGGCAATCTTGGTTCCATTCTTTTAGGTTTTGCGCCTCTAGCGGTTTCAAAATCAACTCTATCCTGTGATTTCTGAACCGTTTCTTCCGCTTCTTTCCTGATTTGCTCGGGCTCTTTTCTGGCCGCATCACGATAAGCCTGGTAGCGCTCAGGGTTTTCTCTTTCCATTTTTTTTAACATTGCATCGAATTCGGGCGATCTAGGTCTATCGAAATTAACCATATTATTTATATACTGCTGGCTTTCCACCACCTCGCTGACCTTGGACTCTCTGAATAATTTTCCGGTTGCTTCGTATTTTGAACCTGGCTCAGTAATATCTGTATGATCAGCTCTGTATGCAAAGTTAGTAAATTCTCTTCCGTCAATTTTTCTTGCGATATCTTCTCTTTTTTCATCCTTCACCCGCTCTTCAAATAGCCCTCCTATTGGAACACCACCTCTTTCTATCATTTTATATTGCTGCACCTCTTCAGGATCTAGTTCCGGACCGTCATTCCTTTTATTAAATTTTTTTGCCTCTCTCTCTCCCTGCCTATCCTGACTTATTCTTTCATTCAAAATTTCTCTGCCTTCAACATTACTCCATGGATATTCATGATTTGCCTGCTGCTCTTCTGTTACATGGTAATCAGCATCATCCCTAAATCTTCCTTTAGGGCCGACATTGAACTCAGATCTCTCTTCTGACTTTAGAGGCTTGCCATCTTCGCCACGAACCGTTCTGCCATTCTCATCTTTGACCGTAAACTCCCTTTCGGCAATTCTGTCGCCGATCTTGTGCGCTGCATCTGTTGTTGCGTGTGCCGCAGATTTAATATGGTCGCCTACACTCATTTTTGCATGGCTTTGTGTACCGGCATCCATATCCATCACAACCATTCTTGTTGGCGCTCTTTCTCCTGCCTCTGCTTTTTCTACCTGGATATCAGAAAGCTTCTGAACGGCTTCTTTGTCGCCTTCTATAATTGGCGCAGGAGTAGCAGCCGGTGCATCACCACCACTAGCAACCTGGAAAAGGCCGAGTTTTGCCCCAAGCTCTAAATCGCCAAAATTATTAAGTGTAAATTTTTTATGTTTTAATACGCCCATATCCCAAAAAATTCATAGCTTATCCTACCATATTTAATAGTTAAAATATAGTTAAATTTTTATAGATAAGATGAAGTTTTAAAATTATAAAGATTAAATATCAATATGATAGTAAATTAGGCTATTTTCTCAATAGTTTTAAACGCCTTAAGCGTGTTATTTAGCAGGCAGGCGATGGTCATTGGGCCAACTCCACCAGGAACTGGGGTTATATAGCCCGCGATAGGTTCTACATCAGCAAAATTTACATCTCCAATCAATTTATTTTCTACCCTATTAATACCAACATCTATCACACACGCACCTTTCTTAACCCAATCAGCGCCTATAAGTAATGGCTTACCTACAGCAACAACAAGAATATCGGCGGTTGAAGCAGTTTGTGGGTTATTCTGCGTTTGGGAATGGCATACTGCAACATCGCAACCTTCGTTAATAAGAAGCTGCGCCATTGGCTTGCCTACTATATTACTTCTGCCTACTACCACGGCCTTTTTACCTTTCAGGTTTTCACCAAGCCTGTCTTTAATAAGCATAAGGCACCCAAGCGGAGTACATGGCACAAGGCTTTCTTGCCCCTGCTCTAACTTCTTGCGATTAACTTCATGAAAGCCATCAACATCTTTTTCCGGCGCTATTGCCGCAATAACCGAAAGTTCGGAAATATGTTTTGGAAGTGGAAGTTGAACCAGAATTCCGTGAACGTTCTTATCGGAATTAAGTTCGTTTATCTTTGCTATAAGCTGCGCCTCAGTCGTTTCAGCGGGCATTTTATATTCATAAGAATTCATGCCGCATTCTTTCGCCTGCTTATCTTTGTTGCGAACGTAAACTTCGGAAGCGGGATCGCTCCCTACCAGCACCACAGACAACCCTGGCACTTTACCAGATTTTGCCTTTAGCGCAGTAACTTCAGCTTTTATCTTATCTCGAAGAGAAGCTGAGTACGCCTTGCCATCTATAATTTTTGGTTTTGAATTCATGCGCGCCTTATAGCGCATGTTTTAGAACTGTGAAAGGGGAAATTTAATTTCGCTTTCTTACACTATCACTAGCAATGGTGCTTATCTGGCCTAGTAAAGCCTGATCAGCAAAAAAGTTATTACCAAAGTGATGTTTTAGTATATCTAAAGCTTGTGGGTTTATTTGTTGAATACGACCTTACGAAAGTAAGGAGAATACCTGTCTGGCATCTTGCTGCCCCTCATTTCCAAATCCTGCTGCCAAAATGTTTGTATTGTCGCGCACTGCAGCCGCTATATGATTATTTATATCGCCACTTGCCCTAATGTAAGCATCTTTCACTTTGGGGTTTATAGGACTTGATGAATCTGAGCTTCTGAACCAACGCATAACCACCCCTAAAATATCTTACTGTACATATCTTCAAACTTGGCGTTCTGCAGAGATATTATTGTTTTTGTATAGTTATCATCCCAGCTCAGAAGCTCTCGCTCGCGACGTTTGGCAATATCATATTCGTTGTGTGACTCGTAATATATCAACTTATTTATCATCTGGCTTACGGCTGCCCCTGTTTGAGATGTTTTCATTTCATGGATATTTTTGACAAGGTTGTTGGTAAACCCAACGATAAACTTTGAATTTTCTTTGTTGCCAAGTATGTAAACGTAAAATGCCATTACCACGCCTTAAACGCAGTATACCTACTTTGGCAGGCCTTTTGAAGTGGAATATTCAAAATGCATAGGTTTGCCATGTACTTTTTCGTAAGCATGGTGCGCCGCCATTGCCGCTTCCGAGAAGCCGCAGGTTATAAGTTTAAGCTTACCCTTGTAATGGCAGATATCACCCACGGCATATATTCCTTCGGTGCTGGTTTGCAGCGTTACCTGATCTACGGCAATATGGTTTTTATCGAGGTTCAACCCCCATTTAGCAATAGGCCCAAGCTCCATGGCCAAACCAAAGAAGCACAGAAGATTATCAGCTTCAATATGCTTAACGTTACCAGAAAGGTCTTTCAGCTCTACCTGAGAAAGTTTGCCGTTACTGCCAACAAGCCCCGATGGCTGATATGGTATAACATATTCAATTTTTCCGGCATCACGCAATTTTTCCATGCGCTCTACCGTTTCCGGTGCGGCACGGAATTTATCACGCCTGTGAACCATATATAATTTTTCGGTAACATCGGCCAGTATGTTCGCCCAATCTACAGCGGAATCTCCGCCACCTGCTATCACCACTTTTTTACCGCGATAGTCTTCTTTGCTGCGAACAAGATAATTAACTGCGCCGGTTTTTTCATATTCTTCAAGACCGTTAATTGGCGGGCGATTAGGACCAAACGCACCACAACCTGCCGCTATAATAATTACCTTACATTCGATGGTGTTGCCTTTTGAAGTTTTAATCTCGAACGGACCTTTGCCAGATATTTCGGTGACCTGTTGCCCAAGTAGGTATTGCGGGGCAAATGGAGCCGCTTGTTTTTCCAAATTTTTAATAAGATCTTCTGCGGCAACTTCCGGCAACCCGGCGATATCGTATATCGGTTTTTCAGGATAAAGCGCCGTACATTGGCCACCAATAAAATCGAGCGCATCTACAACCACAGATTTCATTTTAAGCAGCCCGCATTCAAAAACAGCGAACAAACCAACTGGCCCCGCACCTATTATAACTACATCTGTTTGAATTTTCGACATATTTTAATTTTCACTCCGTTAACACTTTGTTAACCTTTTTATGATAAAATATTGGGTAATATACGGAATTAATCCAGGGAAACAAGCATAATAAATTTTATGGTTAGTGAGGAATTATCATACACCAGCGCATCTTCGACTATGGCAAACAGCCAAAAATTGCCTTTTAAGCACTTCAGTGCTGAAGATATAAGGGATTTTATCCAGGCCTATATTTCCTATAAATCATGCCCAGGTTCTGTAAACGAATTAAAACATGATGCACGATTTGCCATAAAAGAACCCGAAGGTTCGGAGAGAGAAGAACGCAACGCACAGCTAAGAAAGATACGAACAGCAGCCGTGAACAAGCACAGAGCCGAAAACAATTCAAGATTACTTGAACTTGTTGAAGTAGATGGAACGGGCAATATACCAGAAGAGAGCTTTACCTATATATTCAAAGATTATCCACAATTA
>CAZLZP010000057.1:268-1230 GCA_964564045.1 uncultured Rickettsiales bacterium | reverse complement strand
ACAATTAAAATGTATTACATTGCTGGATCCTGTCATAGAAAATTTGAGATACTCTGTATTGCTGACGAGTGGCATTATTTTAAATAGAAGTGATGACCAAAAAGAAAGTCCTGGGCATGTTTTTGGCGGTCGCGGATTAAATTACGCTGCATTAGAAGAAAGCTTTAAGACGGCGGCAAAGGGTATAACTATAAATGGAAATAGGGTAAGTGAATTAATACTTAACGGCTGCGCATCAAAATTAAATAAAGAGGATAGAAAGAAACTGCTGGTTCAAACACTTGTAGAATTGGTTGGGCAACCTAATGGAATTGATACTTCAAAAAAATTAGATGCAACTAATCCTTTGGTTAGAATAAAACAGGCACTGGCGCATATAGTTGAATCAGCAAGTGATAACCTTGAGCACAAAGGGCCGCTTGATAGACTTGCAGATCAGGCGCAAGAAAGAATAAAGAAGCTTAATAGATATTTAAGGGAAGATAAGCCAGCATTTAGAAAAAGATAGCTAATTCCTCAGATCGTCGAAATCGTATTTATAACCAATACTGAATTTATATGTGCTATCTGCCGCCTGGTCGGTAAGGCCGTATAGATAACCCGCCTCGTAATAGAAATTATGTGTAAGCGCACCGTAAACAACCGGACCAGCACTTTGGGTTTGGTCTTCAAAATCGTTCAGCTCGTCAAGTTCGCCGGTATCAGAGTAATATTCCACACCCGGCTGGAACATATCGGAAAGCATGTAACGAACCCCTACCCTTACATCTCCCACCAGGTCTTTATCGGTGGTGGCATCGCCATTTACATCGGAATATATACCGGCATTGATAAGGTAGCGGAAGCTTTCGCCCACATAATCGAACAGAAGGCTGGCATTTACCCTATCAGAACCTGAATGGTTAAGTTCATATTCCGTGCGCAACCCGCTAGAAAGACCCTTGCCTTCATGCTGTTCGGCG
>CAZLZP010000057.1:0-217 GCA_964564045.1 uncultured Rickettsiales bacterium | reverse complement strand
CATTCACCGAACTTCCTTCATTGGCGTTCATTTCCAGCCCAAAACCAAGAGTTTCTGAAAAGCCGTAATTAAGGTTGGTTTGTACATCCTTATAGTTATCTAGAATGGCAAGCGTATCATCTTGGCTCACTTCTGCGCCAACTTCAACGTTAAGCACGCCTTCTTCCACGTTAGGAGAATAAAGCTTCTTTACCGCGTATGAAGGCTGAGGAACTAA
>CAZLZP010000056.1:4299-10724 GCA_964564045.1 uncultured Rickettsiales bacterium | reverse complement strand
TCTGGAGCTACTGGAGCAAAAGCTTATACAGGCTAAGAAAAAAGGTAAACTGCCTAAATTATTGGTTGTTGTTCACCTTTCCGGTCGCTCGGTTGACATGCAGAAAGTTTCAAAGCTTTCAAAAGAATATGGCTTTTTGGTGATGGAAGATGCCGCCCACGCCCTTGGCGCTGAGTATAATAATAAAAAAGTAGGTTCGTGCGAATTCAGCGATATCTGCCTGTTTAGCTTCCATCCTCTAAAATCTATCACCACCGGCGAAGGTGGAATGTTAATGACCAAAAATAAGCTACTAGCAGAGAATTTAAAATTATTACGCACGCATGGCATAACAAAAGAAGCAGCTAAATTTGAAAATAAAAATGAGGGCGGCTGGTACTACGAAATGCAGCAGCTTGGCTTTCATTATCGCCTTACAGATATTCAGGCGGCACTTGGTACAAGCCAGATGAAGCGGCTGGACAAGTTCATTTCCAAAAGACGCCAGGTTGCAAAAACATACGAAGAAAAGCTAAAGAGCGGTTCATTATTGCTGCCACCAGTAGATGATAAGAGCTCTTGGCACCTTTATATAATACAGTTCAAAGATACTGACAGAAAATCAGCCTACAACAAGATAAAGGCAGCAGGAATTAGCGCAAATGTACACTACATTCCAATTCATCTTCAGCCATACTATAGGAAGCTTGGCTTTAAAGCGGGTGATTTCCCTAACGCAGAATTATTCTACAGCAGAGCATTATCTATACCTATTTTTCCGGGGCTTACTGAACAGCAGCAAAACCACATAATAAAAACAATTTCAGATATTTTAAAATGAGAACTGTTTGCATAATTCAGGCACGAATGGGCTCTAGCCGCTTACCCGGCAAAGTAATGAAGGACCTTAACGGACACCCGGTTTTATGGCATGTAATTGAACGAGTGCGCACTGCAGGCAAGCAAATAGATGAAGTTGTAGTAGCAACTTCTACCCTACCCCCAGATAACATTATTGAAGAGAATTGCAAAAATTGGGGAATTCCTTGTTTTCGTGGTGATGAGCTTGATGTGCTTAGCCGCTACCATGGCGCAGCAAAGCTATATAAGGCTGAATGCGTTATAAGGGTTACCGCAGATTGCCCGTTGCTTGACCCAGAGGTTTTGGAAGCAATGCTAAAAAGATGGAAAAAAGAGAAGGTTGACTATTTAAGCAATGTTATACCTATACGCACCTTTCCTAAGGGCCTAGATATTGAGATGTTTACCTATGAGGCCCTGGATAGGGCTTTTAAGCTAGCCACAGAAAACTATGACCGGGAACATGTAACGCCTTACATTTACAAACATCCAGAGGTTTTCCGGATATTCAGCTACACCAATGATAAAGATCTTTCTGTACATCGCTGGACACTTGATACACCGGAAGACATGGAGCTGATATCTTACATCTATAAAAAACTGCCAACAAATAACAACACTAAGAATATTTTGAAATTATTCAAAAAAGAACCGGCATTAATGACAATCAACCAGCCGGAGCATGTAAGTAAAGGCATCATACTCTATCTTGGCTATGCTGATTCTCCAGTGGTGGAGTTCCTTAGAAACAAAGGATATACGGTACATAGCACAAACATGAAGATAGATGAAAGAATGATAAAGCCCATAAATCTGGATGCGCTGGTGAGTTATGGTTACAGATATATTATAGACAGGAAGGTTTTAAAAAGATTCAAAAAAGAGAAGGCAATGAATCTGCACATTTCGTATCTTCCGTGGAATCGAGGCGCAGACCCTAATCTTTGGAGCTTCGTGGATAATACACCAAAAGGAGTAAGTATACATTGCATTGATGAGGGTATTGATACAGGTGATATACTTTTACAGCAGGAAGTGAACCTTGATAGCGAGGGAACGCTTGCAACCACATACAAGAGCTTACGCGAAAATATGGACAAGCTATTTATGGATAATTATCAGCAACTGCTGGAAGCAGCGATTAAACCGCGTAAACAGGAAGGCATAGGAAGCTACCATAATTCTTCTGACAAAAAAAAACTTGCCCATTTACTTTCAAAAGGCTGGGATACGCCAGTAATGAAACTAGTGGAACATGGCACAAAGAATAAAAATTGATCAGAACGTATCTTTTGTTAACGCCGTTCCGGCTTCTATATCACATTTAGCACTGGATCCAAGCACCTTATAGAGGAAGGCAGGCGCCAAGCCATAACCAGGGCGGATACAACGAACATTCTCGGCGGTAAACTTCTCACCTTTTTTAATATCTTTTACCACATAAAGAGAGCGGCGGAAAATGAAGGATTTCTTCTCTTTTTCTGTGGGCTCATAATTAACTTTACCGATAGCCTGCCACGCAACTTTTGTTTCTTCCACCAAAGCTTTTAGTTCATGGGGCTCGAGCGAGAAAGCAGAATCTACCCCGCCATCATTGCGGGAAAGAGTAACGTGCTTTTCAATAACACAAGCGCCGAGCGCAACTGAAGCAACCGCTGCCCCGATGCCCATTGTATGATCGGAAAGGCCGATATGCGTTTTAAATCTTTTTTGCATATCAGGTATGGTTAGCAAATTACTATCAGTTGGCGAGGCCGGATATGAACTTGTGCATTTCAGCATTATAACATCTTTTGCGCCGGCAGAACGCAAGGTTTTCAGTGCAGTTTCCATTTCCTTCTTGTTCGCCGTGCCGGTAGAAATAATTACAGGCTTACCTGTAGATGCCACCTTACGCAGCAGTGGAATATCGGTATTTTCGAACGAAGCTATTTTTATACAAGGCACATCAAGCGACATAAGAAAATCGACCGAAGTAGCATCAAACGCGCTGGAGAAAGCTACTAACCCAAGATTACGGGCGCGTTCGAATATCGGTTTATGCCATGCCCATGGGGTATGCGCCTCTTGATAAAGCTCATATAATTTACGCCCGTACCAAAGGCTGTTTTTATCACTTATCACAAAATCAGGCTTATTTATGTTTAGAGTCATGGTATCGGCGGTGTAGGTCTGCAGTTTTAATGCCTGAGCACCCGATGCCGCTATAGCATCCACTATCTGTAGGGCGCGATCAAGCGAACCATTGTGGTTGCCCGACATCTCGGCTATTATAAATGGCTGGTGACCAGCAGAAATAGTGTGATTTGAAATGACAACAGGCTTTAACATATCCGTTCCTGACTTAGTAAAGTAAAATTGACCCTATAAAAACAATTATTATTGCTAATAGTTTCTTTTTTAAATCAATCTTTTCCTGTAGTAAAAAATAGGCAAATATAACTTGAAAGAAAATTGAAAGGCGTTGTAGTGACATAATACTTGCTACCTTACCCATAATGATAGCCTGTGCAGCAGTGAGTGCCGTAAAAGAAAGTAGTATACTTAAAATAAAAATACGCTTGTAGGGCAAATTGGGAAAAAAAGGTTTACGAAAAACCATCCACTCGACTATAAAAGACATAGCCCCCATAAAAAGCAGCGATAGAGCGCTCGAAAGTAGAGGACTAGTCGTTAATATAGCCTGCTTACTATATACAATAGAAAATGCTGGTGGCACTGTAGATAAGAATGCAAATAATGAAGGGCGACTTTGAAATATATTTTTTATAGGCTGAAGAACGTTATTAAAAAATGAGGCTCCTTCATTAACTTTTAGGTGGAAATAATAAACACCGATAACCACAAGGATTACACCGCTAAGTTCTTTCATATCCGGGATTTCTTCAATCACCATCCACGCAGTAAAAAATGCGAATAATGGTGTAAATGATGAAAATATTGTAACGTTTGCAACTGCTATTTTAGAATAAGCATACAAATACATTAGTTTGGAAGCCATATTAAATAATACCGCACAAGCTATGTAAGGCCAAAACGATGGAGGGATTAACATAAGCTCATTAATTGGATTACTTGATAACCATAAGGCCAATAATATTGCACCTGCAACCAAATGCGTGTAGGTAAGTACGGCAATGAAATGTAGTGGGCTACCCCGCTTCATAAACAATGACGAAGTAACCAGATAGGCCGCACTAAGCATTGCGTTCAATAATACAATATAAATAAGAGGATTAATTGTCATTTTTTCGATTCCCCTGATAAATTTTTATCGCGCCACGTTTTTCAAGTTCACTCAAATAGGCATCCTGTAAAATGGGGCTGTGTGCAGCGAAAGTTGTTTCTTTTTTATCTTGCATAACATAATAATAGCCAAATACACCAGTAGAATCAGGCCCAAATCCAAAAATACTTACTTCGCCACAAGTTTCAGTTGCCATATAAACCGCAGTGAGCCCGCTTGATGGCGCCTTTTCATCGGTTTTTCCACCACTGTCTTCCAGCAAAATATCTCTGATCCTCTTCATATCCAGAAAAAGTATATTATCATTCCTTAAAAAATACTTTAAATTACCTTCAGGATAATTCCGTCTCTTTCTAAGGATAATGAACTTGTCTATACTTCTCGGATCAAATTCATTTGCCACTTGTGCTGGCGCTTTCGGACTGATTATTCGTATCGTGGTCTTACTGCCAGCATCGCTGGAATATTGGCCACCTGCAGGCGCCTGGTTAATACGAAAAACCACATCAAATTGGTCAATAAGCTTTCCATAACCCATACCTTTTAGATTACTGGAACTTCCAACTACAGCGCAGCTTTTATTCCTCAAGGCATCATAAAACCTGGGGATGGCAATCTGGCTGCGCTTTATTGCCTCTTTTTGTCCATTCATTACTTCTTGCTGCCACAAAAAGCCAAAGATGCTTTCAGATGCAAGCCAGGGGAGCGACTTTATAAAAGGCACCGGGCCTGTCGCTACCTCAAATTTATTCATGGCATCATTCTGCCATATGGCCAACAAGGCAAAACCAAGAAAAATAAAACCGTATATATCTTTTTTTCTCATAGAAAGTAGTTTAGTACAAAAGTAACCTTCGCTGTTAGAAATAATACAATATATACACGTGGATTAATTGTCATTTTATGCGGTTACCTTGATAGATTTTTATCGCCCCTCGTTTTTCCAGTTCGGTCAGATACTCATCTTGTAAAACAGGGCTGTGAGCAGTGAAAGCTGTTTCTTTTTTATCTTGCATAACATAATAATAGCCAAATACACCAGTAGAATCAGGCCCGAATCCGAAAATACTAACATTTTTACACAGCTTGGTTACTATATAAACTGAGGCTAACCCGCTTGAAGATCTCTTCTTGTCGGTTTTGCCGTTGCTATCTTCTAACAGAATGTCCGTGAGCGTATCTATATCTAGAAATAGTAGATTATTTGGATAATTCTCTAGCAGGTAACTAAGTTTATTGTCTGAGTTAATCGCATTAAGGATAATAAATTGATTATCACTCTCAGGGTTAATATCATTTACCAATTGCGGTATAGCTGCCCAACTGAGAAAACGTATAGTAGTCTTAGCACCAACATCTTCTAAATATTGGCTACCAGCCGGGGCCTGGTTAATACGAAAAACCACGTCAAATTGGTCTATAAGCTTACCATAGCCAACACCTACCAAATTGCTGGAGCTTCCAACTACAGCGCAGCTTTTATTCCGTAATGTATCATAAAATCTGGGAATGGCCATCTGAGAAGATTTGATAATCTCTTTTGTTTTATTCTCTAACTTATTTTTATCGTTTAGACCAAAAATTTTTTTTGAAGCTACCCAAGAAAGTGATTCTATAAAAGGCACCGGCCCTTCCACCACCCTAACTTTACCCGCAATATTGATGCCCCATAAGACCGATAGTGCAAAACAGAGAAAAGTGATACCGTATATATCTTTTTTATTCATAAAAACTATTTAATAAACTAATAATATCTTTATGGTTCAATTTTTGAACTACTTACATCCGAAAAATAATAAATTATAAGGGGCCTGTAGTAATTATGTATATTTTATTCAGAGTTGATGGCTCGGCATCTATTGGCGCAGGACACATAGTGCGCTGCCTAGCGTTAGCTGCACAGTTAAAAAAACATGGCGCTAAAGTAACCTTTGCTGTTAGAAAAAATACAGATAAAAATCTGGTAGATAAAATAAAGGCCAGCGGCATTGAAATTCTTTTACTGAATGCAACAGAAGAAAGTGATGACGCCGCAGAACTGATAAAAAACATCTCTGTAAAACCAAACGCCATAGTTGTTGATAATTATAATCTTACTATGAACTGGGAGGAGGCTTTAAAAGGGCATTCCGACTTTATTCTGGCCATAGATGATCTAAACCGAAAGCATAATTGCGATATTATTGTAGACCCGAATTTTTATGCCGATTCCAGCAAAAGGTATTCTGATTCAAAGTATAAAAAGAAGCTAGTTGGCACCGATTACGTAATGCTACGCCCAGAATTTACCCTTGCCAGGAAAAATAGACAGAACTTTCAGGGGAAAGTTAAAAATGTT
>CAZLZP010000056.1:0-4289 GCA_964564045.1 uncultured Rickettsiales bacterium | reverse complement strand
TGTTTTGGTGGTAGCGATCCTAAAAATATGACTTTAACCTCTTTGAGGGCGATATCTCAAATAGCTACAGAACAAAAACTACATGTAAATGTTGTAATAGGAGCTATGCACCCCAACCCAGCTTCCGTTCAAGAATTCTGTACAGGTAATAGCGCTTTTAGTATTTTTAAGAATGCTGATAATATGGCTGAGCTATTTGAAAAAGCAGATATCTCGATCGGCGCTGGCGGAACTATGAATTGGGAACGCTGCTGTTTGGGAATACCAACAATTGTTATTGCCATTGCAGATAATCAGCTTGTTATTTGCGAAGAGTTAAATAAAAAAGGTGCAATTAAATACCTTGGTAAAGATTCGGACATTAGCGAAACTGATATTGCAAAAGCCTTTTCTGACCTGGCTGGCAACTTAAAAGAGCTTAGTGACATTTCAAATAAAGCCGCAAGCATCATAGATGGCAACGGAGCCGAAAGGCTTGCAGAATATATTCTGAAATACAGGCCGTAATCTTTAATCCTTCTTCAAACTGCGTTCCACCTCGGGCGGCATGTATTTTTCATCGTGCTTGGTTATAAGTTTTTCGGCCTTGAAATAGGTTTTATTATCTTCAGTAAACAGATTCCCCTGTGCAACAACGCCCTGCCCCTCGCGGAACATTGGCGGAAGAATGCCGTTATATCTTATTTTAAGATCGCTGGTGTAGTCTGTTATGATGAATGAATGATCAAGCTCACCGGTTTTTTTATAGGTTTTTTCCTTCACCATTCCGCCTACACGTATCTGCCTTTTTAGTATTTTGGCAAAATGCTTAGGCTCTGCTGTTTGCATGGTTGCAATATCCTTAGGCGGGTAGAAGTAAATAAGGTTATCACGGAAGGTATCAAGCAGGACGAACGTGCCGGTAAATATGCTTACCAGCGATACAAGCACAATTATCAGCCGTTTATGCTTTGGTTTCATTATCGTTGGTTCTTTTTTGCTTTCTGTAAGATAAAAATACCTTCAGTGTAAGCAGCGTTAAAAGAGCGAAAGAAACGCTGTAAGCAATTAAAATATAGGAATTTTGATCAACGTTCATATGCAAAAAATGGTGGGACTAACAAGAGTTGAACTTGTGACCTCACGGTTATCAGCCGTGCGCTCTAACCAACTGAGCTATAGTCCCGTATAGTGGGCGGGTTATAGATAATATATTCAGGTTTGTCAAATATAGATTGCAGCACAAAAAGTTAGCGGAAACCAACCTATTCCGCTAACTTAAGCTACTTAAACTCTGTGTACGCAGTATGTAACCACGCCGTGAATTTTCATTTCATCGTTCGGGCGGATGGTTATAACCTTAAAATCAGGGTTTTCCGGCTGTAATATAGGCATACCCTTTTTGTGATAAAGCCTTTTAACCGTGAATTCACCGTTGATATCAGCCACAACAATATCGCCATCACGGGCTTTATCGGTAGATTTTACCACCAACAGATCGCCATCGAATATCCCGGCATTAACCATAGATTCACCGCTTGCGGTAACCACGAAGGTTGCCGCGTCATCATCAATAAGATAGTTGTGCAGGTTAATGTTCTCGTCCTGCACATCTTCAGCCAGAGCAGTGGCATAACCAGCCTGCACTGTAGCAGAGAAATAGCGTACTGTTTGCCCGCCATTTTGTATGAACTGGAATATCTGCGATTCCATGTTTTTCGGGATACGGACTATTTTTGTAGGAACCTTGAACTTGCCCGTACCAACCGGCCTGCCTGCCCCTTTACGCTTTCCACCACTTACCATACATACCTCATATTTTACTTTTGATTATTGTTACAGTAATATTTTGTAAATGTAAAGTGCATAAGTTATTTGAAGCGCTATTTCAGGTAAAGCTGTGACAAATCTATTATATCCGGCTAATTTCCTTGAATTTGACCATAATCAATTACCGACCTTGTATTAAGGCGCTCTAGTACTATTTACTAGTAGTCTACTTTATCAAACCTAATGGAGAGATGTTATGTTCAATAATACGATAAAAGAAATTAAGAGCATTAAAACTAAAGAAGACGCGGTTGCAGCAGCAAATGAAGCTGGCCATAAACTTCGTGAAAGTATCAATAAAGCTGAAACTGAGATAAGCAGCACTTATAAATCGGTTTCTGAATATGTTAACAAAAAACCTGTACAATCTAGCATTATCGCCCTTGGTATTGGGTATGTAATAGGTTCGATATTCCGCCGTTAATAGTATAGCAGGAAGTTATGCGTAAGGTAACCAACATTATAGAAGCCTTGGTAGTTGGCAAAACAACGCTTAGCAACCTGCTATTACGAAAATTTCTTGGAAATCTGGTGGCCGTTGTTTTACTTACCACTATCGCCAGTGTTATGCTGGGAATTCTATTGGCAGGCAGCCTTTACATGTTCTACCAATGCCTGCTTGCAAATGGCTTTTTGGCAAATGATGCGTTTTTAATAACAGGCGGTATAGTTGCTTTGCTGGCAGTATTGTGCGTTTTGTTCATTATTGTTTTCATACGCCGCCTGCGACGCACACTTGAAATCAGCATTCCTCCGGTATCTAAAGTGCAGGATATTGTAAACGCCTTTGTGGCCGGCTTTAATGACAAAAAATAATTACTCTGATTTTACTTCGTGAACGGGGTTTTCACCCTTTTTAATACGATATATAGCATAGCCAAGAGCGGCCATATTGAAGGTTTCCATCATCATGGGGCCAATATTCAGCGTTATTACATTATACACCAGCCATAATGCACAGGCGATAAGCATACCTATACGGAATTTGATGCCGTGAAGCCTGAATACACTGGTTGTACTGCAAAGAACACCCATTATAGGAAAGATGTCGTAAGCGTGCTTATAGCTGTAAGCTCCTGCAATAAGATTAAGAATTATGAACGGTATATATAGGTTTTTTGCCAGCCCCCCACGAGCAGAAACAAAGTTACGTATGGAACTGGTGAATATAATAAGCGCACCAGCGTAAGCACCGGTTAAATAGTAGCTTAGCGCCACTATTGAAGACGAAACCCCAAGATAATTCCGCATGTGGTTATCTTTCTTTTGAAGAAAGGCAACTATAGAAAAAATGAACCCTATTATTCCTATTATCTGCCCAGCTATTTGCATATTTCAGTTATCTGTTGTGAGTTTTTAGTTTATTGATATTTTCAGTAGAAAGTAAAATTATAAAATGCAAAAAAACCATTCTGACATAACATTAGAAATTGATCTTGGTGCGATAAAGCACAATTACAACTGCCTACGCAGCCTTGCAGGCAAGGCAAAATGTGCCAGCGTTGTAAAGGCGAACGCCTATGGGCTTGGCGTTAAAAAAGTTGCACCGCTATTATACTCGGCCGAATGCCGTGATTTTTTTGTGGCCACCGCAGATGAGGCGCTGGAGCTGGTTAAAATTATTCCGCCTGATGCTAAGATATACGTTTTTCACGGCGTAAAGAAAGGCGAAGAGAATGACCTGGCCGAACACAACATTATTCCGGTGATAAACGATTTTTATCAGCTGGAAGTGTGGGCGCATAAGGCCAAGGTGGAAGATCTGGTATTACCAGCCATTCTGCATTTTGATACCGGCATGAACAGGCTTGGCTTCAACTGGAATGAAGCTAAAAAAGTTTCCCTGAATGATGGCCTGAGGTTTTTAGATGTTAAGTATGTAATGAGCCATCTTTCTTCCGCTGACGAAAAGGAAAGCGAGCAGAATACAATTCAGCTGAAAAGAATGAACGAGGTGCGAAAACATTTTCCAAAAGCTTCTGTTAGCCTTTCAAACAGCTGGGGAACACTTGGCGAAAAATGCTATCACTTCGATATGGTGCGCCCGGGCTGCGCGCTATACGGCGTTAAAGGAAATTCTACGGCGGGCATAAAGAACGTGGTTACCGCCAAAGCAAAAATTTTGCAGATACGCGAAGTAACAGAAGATGGTTTTGTTGGTTACGGCGCAACAAAGGCAGTTAAGGCTGGCGCAAAACTTGCAGTAGTTCCGCTTGGCTACGCCGATGGATATTTGCGCAGCCTTTCCAACAATAGCTATGCCTTCCTGCGCGAGCGTGAGTTTCCGCTTGTTGGCAGGGTTTCGATGGACCTTACAGTTTTTGATATTTCCGCCGCCACAAAAATTAAGGTGGGTGACGAACTGGAATTAATAGGGAATAATTACCCGGTTGACGAAATTGCAAAGAACGCCGGCACTATAGGTTATGAGATACTAACCAATTTGGGCAGCAGGTATAATAGGGTTTATAAGAGCTAAA
>CAZLZP010000055.1:4143-10791 GCA_964564045.1 uncultured Rickettsiales bacterium | reverse complement strand
AGCAGTTCATACTGTAGCGCAACGGCATAGTGTGTGGGGTTTCTTATAACAACGTCGGCCTTTGGAACCGAGGCCATCATTCTTCTTCTGGCGCGTTCCTGCCTTATCTGCTTTAGTTTGGCCTTTATTTCCGGGTTGCCCTCGGTTTGTTTGTACTCTTCCTTTAGCTCCTGTTTGGTCATTCTCAGGCTTTTTAGATACTCATACTTCTGTTAAAGGAAGTCAGTTACGGCAAACAGAAGAATGAAAACGCTGGCGGCAAGTATTATAAGAAAGGCAAGATGCGAGAATATATTGATTATGCCAGATATGCTTACTTCAACAGTTGCCAATATCTCATTCTGATAGGTTTTGAAAATGAGGTAAGTACAGTAGCCCAGAGTTACTATTTTTATCAGGCCTTTCAGGAACTCTACCGCCGAGCGCATAGAGAATATGCGTTTAAAGCCTTTGAAAACTGAAATTTTCTCAAGCTTCGGAATTATCGGCTCAATGGAAATTATAATACCGTTCTGCATAAGGCTTGAAAGCAGAACCGCGAAAACCGTTACAAGTATTGGTACAAAGAAAATGACGAAAGATTTCTTGAAGATATCAGCCATAATATCATCAAAATTCTGGTAATTTACCTCAATTTCATGGGGAGAAATTATAAATACCTGAAGAAAGTTTATGGCGCTTTTGCCCAGAGCGGGAATTAGCCATATAACAAGCAGGCCAAGCGAAACAAATAGCAGAAAACTGGTCACCTCCCGCGAGAAGGAAACCTGGCCCTTTTTCATTGCCTCTTCAATTCTCCGACTGGTTGGCTCCTCAGTCTTCTCTAAATCTTCATCGCCTTCGGCCATAAATTAAGATTGTTGCTGATTATAGTTTATTCTTACAATAAAATGGTAAAAATCATAGTTAAACATTTATTAAATGAAGATATTACTAAAAATACTGGGTCGGATAATATTTTACACAGCACTTACGTTAGCTCTAGGTCTGCTGTTCATACTTTATTGGTCTTACGGCGAAAACAAAAAAGTGCCGCCAAATATAATATCTAATATAGAAGATGTGCTGGAAAGCATAAGTCCTGATACAAGAGTGTTCATTGCCGGTGCAGAAGTTAAGTTCCTGAATTTCTCTGACGGTCTTGGTATAACCCTAACTGATTCATATATCCAGTTCGGTAAGAATATCGTAGCCTCTGTTCCTGAGGTTAAGCTGAAGCTGAAACTTTCCGACCTGCTGCTTGCTCAGGTAAAGTTCAGGGAAATATCGTTGAACAAGCCGCGATTCGTTATTGCTGGCAACATGAGCGCGCAGGATTTCAGCGACTCGGCCTCCAAGAATTTCTTTGATATATATAAAAGCGCCATTTACTCGCTTTTCGAAAAGGTTGATAAAAAAACCAACTCTATCCCGGTAGAAAAGATAGATCTTGATGGCGCGGAATTCAGTTTCAATAATGCGGGTAAGTACGAAACATGGAATATAGAAAAGGCAAGCCTGAGATTTTTCTCACTTCAGGATACTACATATTTAAGTACCTATATAAAAACCAGGTTATTCAACAGAAAAACTGAAATAACAGTAAACGCAAGGGTTCTGGAAGAGAACAAAATGATGTTGAAAATAGAGTACGAGAATCTTTCATCAAAAATTGCGTCCAATTTTATCAAAAGCCTCGATTGGTTTAACGAGCTTAAGCCTGTGCTGAACGGAACCTCTTCTGTTATCATGGATAAAGAAGGTCTTTCCACTACCGTTTCGCTGGATACAAATATCAGATTCAGAAAAGAAGAGATAAAAGATACGGAAATAGGCTTTAAAGGAGTTCTTGATCTAATCCAGGATGAGTCAAAAACAATCAAGCCTAAGGTTCACGGAGAGATATCGCTCAAAGATGTTGATATGAAAAAACTGCCAATATTATGGCCGGAAAAATATGGGTCAGAGGTTCGCGCTGATGTGTTCAATAACTACACCAAGGGAACATTCAATAATGTTGCAATAGGTTTTGATTATGCATTCGCAGACTCTGAATTCAATAATGTTGAAAAAGAAAAGTTCTCTATAAGCGGAAACATAGTTTCTACAGATGTTATCTATAATCCTGAATTTCCTGCGGTGGAGAAAGCAGATGGCCGGTTCTTCTATGATGGTGATAATGTTGAGGTAGATCTTGAGAAAGGTAAGATAGGCAACCTTAATTTCCTTCCTACACGAATAAGGGTAAAAGGCCTTAATGATGTTAAAACCGTACTTGAACTTGATGGTAGTGCAAGCGGCGATCTGATGTCGCTTAAGCCCCTGCTGGCAAGCATACTTAAGGGGCGCGATAAGGAATTTTTCTATAACACTCATGAAATGAAAGCAAATTCTGATATAAAATTTTATTACAGGGATAATATAAATAATGGCTTTGATCCCGAAGTTCTGAAAATGGATATAGTGGCCAAATTAAGGGATGTTGAAATTAAGGATGTGGTTAAGGAAGTTAACCTTAGCTCAAAAAATCTTGATATGACCATTAACAACGATGGCCTGAATGTAATAGGTGATGCCAGCTTAAATGAATCTCCTTCCCAGGTGAAAGTATTTGTAGGGTTCATTAAAGAAAATCATATAGAGCTGAATGTTGTAAGCGAAGCACAGACAACGGTTCTAGATAAGCTTGTTCCTGGCGTTGCTGGCTACGCAGATGGTGTATTAGAACTGGAATTTGAGTATAAAAGCGAAGGCGCCAAAAATTATTTTGCCGGAAAAGTAGATTCAATAGATTCAACTGTAACCATGCCATATTTAGGCTGGAAAAAGCCTAAAGGTGTTTTTGCATCTGCATCTTTTGGCGGTAAATATATATCTGGCAAGGCTGTTGATATTAACGAGCTGCAGATAGTTTCCGGTAAATCTGTTTCTATAGGCAGCATGATAGTATCTCTGAATGATTCTGTGGCAGACGAACTATACTTTAAAAGACTTACACTTGGTGGTAACGATGCCGAGGTATTCTTTAACATCAGCAAAAATACAAAAAATAAAACAAGTTCGTATATAATAAAGATCAACGGCGAATCGTTCAATGCCTCCGAGCTGCTTAATTCGTTCAAGAACATAGCAAGCGGAGATAATAGCATGATCTTCGACATGAAGGTTAATAACCTTACACTTGCGAACGGTATAAACCTTAAAGGTTCAAGCGCAAATTTAAGATGCGATATTAACAAATGTTTTCAGGGTAATTTCGGCGCTAAGATAGAATCTGGTGGAAATGTAAGTTTTAGCCTTAAGCCCGCTAAGGCAGGAAATAATTCCGGACCATCAAATTTCGAGATGAACTCGGACAATGCCGGTGATATAATAAAAGGCTTCGATATATCTACAAATATTGAAGGCGGTATAATGGATATATCCGGTGATGTTGATGGAACGGCCATTGACGAAACCAACGGTATTATTCTCATAAGGGATTTTAAACTGAAGAAAGCCCCGGTTCTGACAAAAATTTTGTCATTGGCCTCATTTACCGGGTTGGTAAACCTGCTTTCCGACTCTGGCGTGCACATGAAAAAACTAAAAGGTATCTTTCAGATAAAAGACAACTATCTTTCAATATCAGATCTTAAGGCATATGGTGATTCTCTAGGGCTTACACTGCAGGGTAATATAAACCTTACCGGTGTGGTACTGGATCTTTCCGGTGCAGTAACCCCTTCCTATAGCGTGAATAGCATGCTTGGAAAGGTTCCGCTTCTTGGGGCGCTGTTCAAGGGTAATGAAGGTGAGGGGCTAATAGCAACCAAGTACACTGTAAAAGGAAAATACCCCGAGGTAGATGTAAGTGTGAACCCTTTTTCTGCGCTAACGCCAGGGTTCCTGCGTAAGATATGGGGGGAAGCTGAAACGGATATAGATAAAAAAAGGAATAAAAAACCTGATACTAAAACAAACATCAAACAAAAAGGATTCCCGGTAAATGTCAGACCATCACCAGCAAATTAGGGATCTTCCATCAATAAGCGATACCCTTAAAGAACACGGGTTCTATACTAAGAAATCTCTTGGGCAGAATTTCATTTTCGATCTGAATGTTACTTCAAAAATTGTACGGCACGCGGGGGATCTGAAGGGCAGGGTTGTTGTTGAAGTTGGCCCTGGTGTTGGTTCGTTAAGTCGCCCAATACTTCTTGCCGAGCCAGATAAACTTATAGTTATTGAAAAAGATGTTCGCACATTGCCAATCCTTCAGGAACTAAGGAACCTTACTGATGGCAGAATGGAGATAATGTCTGAAGATGCACTGAACATAGATTACAGAAAGATAAAAGAGGAAAATAATAAGCCGCTGAAAATAATTGCCAACCTGCCTTACAATGTTGGTACCGAACTTCTGCTGCGCTGGCTGGAAGATATAGATATCTTTGAGTCGTTAACGCTTATGTTCCAGCGAGAAGTTGCGGAAAGAATATGCGCAAAGCCAAGCACCGAGCACTATGGAAGACTTTCTATTATTGCTAATTTATTGTGTGACTGCCAGATACTTTTTGATATTCCGCCAACGGTTTTCTTCCCTCCGCCTAAAGTTTTTTCTTCACTGGTTAGTATTGTTCCGCATGCAAAACCAAAGCACGATGTTGATCTGACAAAATTGAAGAATGTTACGCGGGCAGCATTTTCTCAAAGGCGAAAATCTATCCGTAATTCGTTAAAAAGCGCCTTTGGTGATAATGTAGAAGCCGTTCTTGAAAAACTGAATATAGATTCAAACCTTCGTGCCGAGAATCTTTCGGTAGAGCAATTCTGTCAGCTTGCAAACTTACTTTAACCTGTTTCCTAGCACATAACCCGCCAAATAAAGTGATCCACAGATAACGGTACGGTTATTTATTGCCTCTACACCATTACAGGCCTTTAAATACGCCGCGTCGAACTCAGGAAAAACCGTGCATCTAATTTTTAACTCATCGCAAAGCTTTTTTATTTCAAGCGGGTCGCGGGAATTTTCATTTGGTATAGCTACCGCATATATCTCGTTGAAGGCAGGTTTGATATTTTTGATAAAACCCTTGAAATCTTTGGTGTTCAGCATACCAACTATGGCAATGTTATGCTTCTTCTTTTTAGTATTTTCTTCCAGAATGAAATCTTTGATTATTTCTGCCGCCTGTTCGTTATGTCCACCATCAAGGTAAATATTATCAGCTAATTTTTCTATCCTGGCATTCCATTTTGCTGATTTTATTCCTGCTTTGATCGCTTTCTTATCAAGCCCTAATTCCAGCGCCGCGCGAACGGCGGTAGCGGCATTCATACATTGGTGCTTGCCGCGCAAGGAAGGCTTGGGAAAACCTGTTCCGCCACTCTTATCACGATATATAAAACTATTATCGGTGTTCGCCTGGTAGAAAAAATCAGCATCCATAGATATTAATTCGGCGTTCTTGCTTTTGGCGTAATCAGAGATTGCTTTTGACACTCCATCAGTTTGTTTGGAAACAATACACGGTACGTTTTCTTTGATTATACAAGCCTTTTCGTAAGCTATTTTTTCAATTGTATCACCAAGGAATTCAGTGTGATCTAAGGAAACAGGTGTAATTATAGTTAGTATAGGGTTCGGTACAACGTTGGTTGTATCAAGTCTTCCTCCCATTCCAGTTTCCAACAGCAAATAGTCGGCCTTAATTTTTGAAAAAGCCAGGAATGCCGCAACGGTTGTTCCTTCAAAAAAAGTTAGATTTATTCCTGCGCATTTCTTTTCTGTTTCTTCTATTACTTCGTTCAAAAATTCATCAGAGATAATTTCGCCGGCCAGAACTATTCTTTCGTTGAACTCTACCAGATGCGGAGATGTATAAACATGACAGGTTTTACCTGCTGCTTCAAGCATAGCCTTTAGGAATGCAATTGTAGAGCCTTTCCCATTAGTGCCGGCAACATGGATAACAGGCGGTAGTTTTAAATGGGGGTTATTTAAATTTTCTAGTGCTTTAAAGGTTTTATCAAGACCAAGCTCTATAGCGTGTGCATTCTTCGGGTCTGGCCACTTTGGAAGTTTCATTGGGTTTATTGTTTCTTGAGTTTACTGAGATTAGCTATAGGTTATATAGACCCGAAAAGCCAAAAGTAAAACAATAATATGTCTGTAGGCCTTAAGCTTCCTTGCTTTTCTTGAACTCTTCTATTTCTTCCAGGCTTCCCTGAATTTCAATGCCGTACTCTTTCATTTTTCTGTAAAGCGTAGAACGGCCTATATCCAACACCTTTGAAACCTTGGATATATTATGATTATAGAAATCGAGTGCGCGCTGAATGATATCTTTTTCGTGTTCAGCTATTGTTTTAAATTTAGATTCACTATGGTTTGCATAGCCAACATTATCAGGCGAAGATTGCTGAAGCTGGGCATGTTGAGGGGCTTTTCCTATGGCGGTCAATATATTCTCAAAATCATGCATAGTCAGCCTTTCACCGTTTGAAAGTACTACGGCTCTGTATACGGCATTTTCAAGCTGCCTCACATTTCCAGGCCACCAATATTCTTTAAGCATTTCAGAAAGGTTATTATCAACATCCATTACCCTTTTCTTTTCTCTGACGCATATTTTCTCAACAAAATGATTCACCAGATCTTCAATATCCTCTTTCCTGTTTCTA
>CAZLZP010000055.1:0-4133 GCA_964564045.1 uncultured Rickettsiales bacterium | reverse complement strand
GTTTCTAAGAGGCGGTACTTCAACCTGAAATACATTTATCCTGTAGAAAAGATCTTCCCTGAATTTTCCTTCAGCAATGGCTTTTTCCAAATTCTTGTTTGTGGCAGATAGAACCCTTACATTTACATCAATTGCTTTAGATGCGCCAACAGGCTCTATTTCAAAATTTTGCAAAACCCTTAAAAGCTTTATTTGGCTTTCCATTGGAAGTTCGGCAACCTCATCAAGGAATATTGTGCCGCCATCAGCTTCGCGGAACTTACCTATAGAGCGTTCAATTGCCCCTGTGAAGGCCCCCTTTTCATGGCCAAACAACGTGCTTTCAACAAGATTCTCAGGTATTGCACCGCAATTCACTGCAACGAAAGTTTTTTCATTCCTCATGCTGGAGTGATGAATAGCTCTGGCAAAAAGTTCTTTACCAACACCACTTTCGCCGGCTATCAACACAGGAATATTAGATAATGCCGCTTTTTTAGAGCTATTGATGGTTCTATTTAAAGCCTGGCTTGTACCTATTATATCTTTGAATCCAAATTTATTGGTTCCAAAACTTTCCAGCTTTTTGTTCTGACGGCTTAAGCCAGCTATCATGCGAATATTTTCAATTGATAGTTTTAGTCTTTCCGGTCCATCTTGCTTTTCTATGAAGTCGATAGCACCTTTATTTATTGCAACCACAGCTTTCTTTATATCACCGTAGGCTGTATTTATAATTATAGGAAGGTCAGGACGCTGAACGCATACCTTGTCTAACACAGCAAGTCCATCAACATCAGGCATAGAAAGGTCTAGTATAACCATGTTAATCTTATCGCCTTCGGAAGAAAGTAACAGATCTATCGCCTCCTTGCCACTCGTTAGAGTTGTAACGTGATACTTTAACATTTTTTCAATGGCAAGCTGAATAGTCTTACATTGAAAGGGATCGTCATCTACAACCAGAACATGGAAACTCATATCTTTTATCCTTAATGCAAATAATTAATACAACCGTAGGTTTATATTTGCAATAAAACCCCCGTTTGTAAATAATAAACTATAAAGGTTAACAAAGTATTAACGAAGTAGTGTTTTTTTACAACTTTTTGTTCAGTTTTACCTAAAATTCGAACTAATTGAATTAAACTTAGGGTAGAACTGTTACTGTTAAAGGGGTAATAAAATTGCTAACCGATTAGAATTGAAAAATTTTCAATCATGGTGTAAAATTAGAGTTCTTGTTAATAAAAATCCAAAAATGGTAGTCTGTATGAAAATAACAATATCTGGTAAGCAGATCAAAGTTGGCACTTCTCTTCAGGAATACGTTAAAGAGAACATAGAAACATCTATCAAAAAATACTTTGAGCAGGCAATTTCTGCTCACGTTACTTTTTCCAAAGAGTCTCACAATTTCACATGCGATATAGTGGTTAACGAAGGTGTAAGTAACCAGCTATATTATAAGTCTCAGGCCAAGGAAGAAAATATATACGCTTCCTTCGACAGGGCTCTTGAAAAAATGGAAAAGCAACTTCGCAGATACAAACGCAGGCTGCGTAACCACCACAAAACAAGTGTGGGTGATGCAACTTCATGGGCTGCAACAAAGTATGTAATATCTGATGATGGCCAGGATTTCGAAGAAGAAACTGGCAGTGAAGATAGTCCGCTTATTGTGGCTGAGAAACAAACTGCCGTTGAAACGCTTACTGTAGCTGATGCCGTGATGAGAATGAACCTGGCCAACCTGCCGGCATTGCTGTTTATCAATAAGAAATCTGGCAATTTCAACGTTGTATATAAACGTTTAGATGGCAACATTTCATGGGTAGATGCAAAATCTGAAGCAGCTGCCAACCCTAAACTAAAAGCGGTTAATTAAGCCGCCAAGTCATTTTCAATAAGGCGATTCAGTTTCTGCATGAAAGATTTTATGTCTGGAACTGGTTCGCCTTCTACTATGTTCGCCTGATCGAACAGCAATAATATAGTATCTTTAACCTTATCCAGTTTGCCAGCTTCAACATCGTTGCTCAGTTTCTTAATTATAGAATGGTTAGGGTTTATTTCAAATATCTTGGCGGTGCTGCCTGCAAGCTGCTTGTTCTCTACCATAAAGCGTTCCAGCCTTATTTCCATACCATGCTCTGGCACGGTAATGCATACCGGGCTTTCCGCAAGGCGAGAAGTAGTTCGTGCATCGCTGATCTTGCTACCTAAAGTTTCCTTGATAAAAGCAATTAGCTTATCAACATTATCATTTTTATCTTCAGGTTTTTTCTCATCTTCCTTTTTATCTTCGGCTTTTTCTTCTAGATCGTTTCCCGCTTTGGTAACAGATTTAAACGGAACGCCATCATATTCAAAGATAACGTTCACCCAGAAATCATCTACTGAATCTGTAAGCAGAATAACATCATATCCACGTGCAACGAACCCCTCTATCTGTGGGCTGGCAAGGGCGGTGGCCCTATCTTCAACGGTGATAAAATATATAGACTTCTGGCCTTCTTTCATTCTTTCTTTTATCTCTTTCAAAGAATAAAGTTTTTCATCGGCGTTTATCTGGAACAGGCATGCTTCCATAATTTCTTCGCGTGGTTCATTGCCATCGCACAGGCCTTCTTTTAGAACCGGCCCAAAATTATTCCAGAATTTACTATAATCTTCCCTGTTCTTTTCCGATCTTTTAGCCAACTCTTTTAATATCTTTTTGGTTATCGCGGTTTTTATTTTATTTACCTGCGTATTGTTCTGAACCGTTTCACGGCTGATGTTCAGCGGCAGGTCGTTACTATCTACCACACCCCTTAAAAACCTTAGATATGCCGGTATGATATTTATTTTCTCAGAGATAAGCACTCGCTTTATATATAACCTAACGCGCGGCATTCTATCGGGGTGGTAAAGATCAAAAGGTTTTCGGTTGGGAACAAACAGTAAGTTTGTATATTCTAATGTTCCTTCGGCCTTATTGTGCAAGGTTAACCAAGGCGTATCATCACCTAAATGCGCAACACTTTTATAGAATTCGTTATATTCCTCTTCTTTTATTTCTTTCTTATCTTTTAGCCAGATAGCCTTGCCATCGTTAATAACCGTTTCCTTGCCATCTTCTTCTTTGAAGGTAATTTTGAACGCAACATGGTTCGAGTAGCTTTCAATTATACTTTTTATACGGAAGCTATCTAAATATACATCCTCACCTTTTTTTATGTTCAGGGTAACAGTTGTGCCTCGACCCCTTGTAAACCCAGCCTCTTCAATGGAAAACTCACCTTCACCGGTAGAGTTCCACATATAGGTTTTATCTTCGCCAGCTGCCTGTGAAATTACATTAACATTATCGGCTACCATGAAGCTGGAATAAAAACCAACGCCGAACTGCCCTATAAGCTGGCTATCTTTTTTAGAATCACCGGTCAGGCCTTCCATGAACCTTTGCGTGCCGCTTCTGGCTATCGTGCCCAAATTATCTATCAGGCTTTGCTTATCCATACCAATGCCGTTATCAGAGATTTTCAGCAGCCTTGCTTTTTTATCTATCTCAACGGTAATTTTTAACTCGTCACTGCCAATCAACTCTGGCTTCTGAACGGCCTCGTACCTTAGTTTGTCGCATGCATCAGAGGCGTTGGAAATAAGCTCGCGAATGAAGATATCTTTGTTCTCGTATAGAGAATGTACCATCAGTTTAAAAACCTTGTCGGTCTCGGCGTTGAATTTAAATGTGTTCTTTGTCATACAATCCATATCTTAGTTATAGCCTTATATAATTACGTTCTTTCAAATTTCAAGAATCCTCACTATATAGAATATATATAATAACGGAGATTAAAATGGATATTAGTTTTTCTGGTTTAAAGAATATATCAAAAACTGCGGTTTTTCTGGTTTCTGATAAAAAGAAACTTTCGCCAACACTTAAAAAACTTGATAAAGATTCAGGCGGGCTGATAACCAAGGCTATTGCCGAGAATAAATTTGAAGGTAAGCGCAATAACTTTACTTCAGTTATTTATCCGGGTTCTGATTATGCAAAAATTATACTCGCCGGTACCGGTGAAGAAAGCCAGAAAATCCCTGAAAAAGCGCTACGTGAACTTGGTGGTGATATTCAATCTATGCTTAATGTTCATAAAGTAAAA
>CAZLZP010000054.1:8259-10899 GCA_964564045.1 uncultured Rickettsiales bacterium | reverse complement strand
TTTCGTAATGCGACCATCTTTGCCAGTGCCGGAAATTGAAGAAGTATCAACGCCGGTTTCAGAAGCAATTTTACGAGCCGCCGGGCCGGAATTTTGCATGTTGTTATCTTGCACAGGGGCTTTAGCCGCAGGAAGTGCCTGAGCCGCAGGTTGCATAGCCTGTTGAGTATTTGTATTAGCTGCCGCTGACGGAGCCGCAGATGGTGCCGCTGCCGAGCCCGCTTTAACAGCGCCTAGTAGCTGGCCAACTTTAACCGAACTGCCACTTTGTGCCGCAATGCTTTCAAGCACGCCGTTATCTGGTGAGTTTACCTCTAGCGTAACTTTATCTGTTTCAAGCTCTACCAGAAGTTCGTCCTTCTTAACGGCATCACCCGCTTTTTTGTGCCATTTGCCAACGGTTGCTTCCGCAATAGATTCGCCAAGTGTAGGGGTTTTTATATCTACCATGATATTTGCCTTTTAGTTTGATATATGTTATATTGGAGCTTGTTAATAGCTGGGGTTTTACCTTACATCAAGCATTTTGAAATAAAACTTTATTATTTTATTCATTTTTTTGTGATTTTTTAACAATGCCAAAGAAAGATATTAAAGACGACATAATTGAACTCTTAACTAAACACCTTAACTAAACACCCGGAAGTTACAGTATTTCTTAACAGAGATAGTTCCCTTAAAGTATGCTGCGCACCCGGCTTTACAGCAGCAGCTCAGTTTGGAACGCATATAGAAATAGTTGGAATAAATGAATATAAACACAGGCTACATAGCGCCATAGATTTTAATACCTCTCATAAGCCATTATACAAATATAACGAAGAAACTGGCGTGTATAATATAAACACCGCAGGCTATAGGTATTTAGCTCATAAAATGGATGTCGACCTTCCTGGAAAAGATATGGCCGCAGACGATATTGCACATAAAAACACGGCATTTGCAGTTAGTATAGAATGGAATGTCTCTAGAAAAAAACTAGAACTTAGTAACAAACATGAAGATGTATTTGAACGCCAACTCAATCAAAGGGCGTTTTGTATAGCTTCAGGATTTGATAATTTACCCCTGCATGACTTATTAAAAGATATGGGTTTTAAAAAAGATAGAGATTTTATTTATCAGGATCGCAGCGAGCATGAAACCCTCGCAAATTATTATTTTACTCCAAAGGGTGTTAAAAAACTTATAGAAACAGGCAGGATTGATTTTGACAAACTTCCAAATTTTGAAGGTAAGTTCGCTTTAGTTAGGAATATTTCCAGCAAAATGACTATTGCTGAAAGTAGGAGTTGGGCCGAAAGAGTTGCAGCCCTATTACCAGCAGCTTTGGCAGATGAGAGCGTTAGTTTAAATGGAGAGCACGGATTTGTTGAACGCCCTTCGGATAAAACTGACAAGTTTAAAAGTTACAAAATACGCCACTGGCCTATATTCGATAGAGCTTATCACGACCCTGAAAGGTACTAACTCAAAGCTTCATTAATAATTTTTTCCTGCTGGTGTTTGTGTACTTTTATGTAACCACAGGCTGTAGCAGCGGCTTCCGGGCGGCCGATATAGTTCGGGCGCTTAGATTTTGAACCACATGATACAAGTACTTTTTCCAGTTTTCTGTCAACAAAGCTCCACGCGCCCATATTCTCTGGCTCTTCCTGAACCCAGTGAACTTCAGCATTTTTATATCTGCCAATTTCTTCTGCAAGAGAGCTTGCCGGGAATGGATAAATCTGTTCCAGGCGGATTATCGCAACATCATCTATCTTCTTCTCACGGCGAACTTCTACCATGTCGTAATAAACTTTGCCTGAGCAAACTAAAACCTTACGAATCTTCGCATCTGGCTTCAGCGCATCAGTTTCACCGATAACACGATGGAATGTTGAACCTTCCGCCATATCTTTAAGCGGGGAAACCGCAAGCTTGTGACGCAGCAGAGATTTAGGCGACATCATTATAAGAGGTTTACGGAATTCACGGTGTAACTGACGGCGCAGAATATGGAAATAATTCGCCGGAGTTGTAAGGTTGGCAACGGTAATGTTATCTTCCGCGCATTGCTGCAGGAAACGTTCAAGGCGAGCCGAAGAGTGCTCTGGCCCCTGCCCTTCATAACCATGCGGAAGCAGCATAACCAAGCCGCTCATACGCAGCCATTTAACTTCAGCCGATGTAATGAACTGATCAATAATTGTTTGGGCGCCATTCACGAAATCGCCAAACTGGCCTTCCCATACGGTAAGTGCGTGTGGTTCTGCCTGTGAATAGCCGTATTCATAGCCCAGTACCGCAAATTCAGAAAGGTTAGAGTTAGCGATATGTGCCTTCGCCTGACCTTCTTTAATGTGGTTAAGCGGGAAATAAATTTCTTCCGAGCCTTGATCCCACACGCCGGAGTGACGGTGCGAGAATGTACCACGAATAACATCTTGCCCGGTGAAACGAATTGGGTAACCTTCCGTTAAAAGGCTTGAGAACGCAAGCAGTTCGCCCATCGCCCAATCGGCACCTTCGCCGGTTTCAATAACTTTTTTACGGTTCTCGTAAACTTTTTTTACGCCAGAGTGAATAGTAATAGCTTCAGGTATGGTTGTAAGTTTTGTACCTATTTCTTTCAGCGTTTTCATATCTACGCCGGTA
>CAZLZP010000054.1:0-8249 GCA_964564045.1 uncultured Rickettsiales bacterium | reverse complement strand
TAACTTTTTTACCCTCACCTGGAGATTGCTTAATGCCTGTCCACTTGCCTTCTAGCATGTCGGCCTTTTCAGGCTTGTAAGTATTGGCGCCATTGAAAGCCACATCAAGCTTATCGTAGAAAGCCTGTTTCATTGCTTCAAATTCTGCCGCGGTGATAGTACCTTCTGCAACTAAACTTTCGCCGTAAACTTCACGGGTTGTAGATTTAGCATCAATAGCTTTGTACATGATAGGTTGCGTCCAGCGCGGCTCGTCACCTTCGTTGTGGCCGTACTTACGGTAACACCATATATCCAGTACAACATCTTGCTTGAATTGCGCACGATATTCCGCAGCAATGTGCGCTGCGTGAACTATAGCTTCCGGATCGTCACCGTTCACGTGAAAAATCGGTGCCTGCACCATCATCGCCACATCGGTAGGATATGGAGATTTATGGCCAAATTTCGGAGAGGTTGTAAAACCAATCTGGTTGTTAACCACTATGTGAAGTGTTCCACCTGTTGTGTAATCATCAAGATCAGACAACGCCAGCGTTTCAGTAACTATGCCCTGCCCGCAGAATGCAGCATCGCCATGAAGCAGAATGCCCATTGCCTGCGAACGGGTTGAATCTTTCATCTGGTCTTGCTTGGCGCGAACTTTACCGGCAACAACCGGGTTCACCGCTTCAAGATGCGAAGGGTTTGCTGTTAGCGATAAGTGAACCATGTTACCATCAAAATCACGATCATTAGAATAACCCTGGTGATATTTCACATCTCCCGATGAGGTAATGTTATCTGGAACGGCAAGGTTACCAGAAAATTCTGAAAGCATTGCAACATAAGGTTTGCCCATAAATGCTGTAAGCACGTTAAGGCGGCCACGGTGAGGCATGCCAAGAACAACCTCTTTCACGCCAAGTTTCGCAGCGCGATTGGTTGAAGCGTAAAGCGCAGGCATAAGCCCATCGCCACCCTCTGAAGAGAAACGTTTTGTTCCCGGATATTTTTTCTGGCAGAATTCTTCAAACCCAACAGTAGCTATTAAATGCTGAAGGATATCTTTTTTATCCTGCGCAGTTAGTGTTGGTTTTCCAAGCGTTGATTCTATGCGGCTTTGCAACCAGTCACGCTTATCGCGGCTTTGAATGTGACCAAGTTCGATAGCGAATGTTTTGCAATAGCTTTCCTGCAGAATGGCAAGTATTTGGCCAAGCGTAAGTTTATCATGCCCTAACCAGCCCCCAACGGTAATTTCACGAGTAAGATCGGCATCGGTAAAACCATAACGGGTAATATCAAGTTCCGGGTGGTGTTCACGAGTTGCCAAACCAAGCGGGTCTAAATCGGCAATTAGGTGGCCACGCACACGGTAAGCGCGGATAAGCATTTGCGCGTGAACTGCATCCAATGCCTCTTGAGAGACATTAGTGTTAGCTGATGGCTTAGCCGCTGCCGGAGCTGCACCTTTCGCTGGCGCCGCTTTAGGATCTACAGCTTCTACAACACCGATAATTTTAGAGCGCGTTCTGCCCCATGTGCCGCCTTTGAAATCTTTCTTGATAGAACTGGCGTTATCGTTGAATGTTTTGAAATACGCCTGCCAAGATGCATCTACGGAATTTGCATCCGTAAGATATTTTTCGTACATTTCAGCTATGTAAGCTGCATTAGCGCCGTATTCGTATGTGTTTAAAGTTAAGTTTGATGACATAATTTAGCCTATATAAACATTAAATTTGTGGGTGGTTTTTATCTGAAAATAGACCTTAAGGCAACTAATTAATCGCTTAAGAAATAAACGACATACATTTTTATTTAGACTGTAATGAGCTAGGCACCGGCGTACGCAAACTTTTTATCTTTATAACATCTGTGAAATTTACAATGTAGGCAGTTATTAATAAAAAAACACTTATAAAAGTAAGTAAACGAGCATTTTCAAAAACAACCTTAATACTTCCATAAGGCTCCTCCGGAAACAATGAATCAATTACTATATCAATCTCTTCACCAATTCTATCCGCTCTACGCCACCAATTTCTATAAACATCACACAGAATTGCCGTATAAACTTTACCTTCATACTGATATTCAACAATAGGGAAATGCGCTGGCACAAGATCAAGGCTTTTCTCTGCTAGATGAGTTGGCATTCGATCAATAACTTTTGCACGAAGACTAACTGCTCTACTTTTTATACCCCTAGCATTCCGCAGAGATATAAAAGTTAGAATAAGACTAACAACACAACAAATAATCCACAGAAGCTGGTTCATTGTTATAAAGCTATTCATTAAGCAGCTTTTTTGCCTTTAAGAACTTTCATCAGGGTTTCGCCAAGAAGCGATGGAGAATCGGAAACGGTTATACCGGCTGATTTCATAGCTTCCATTTTGCTTCCAGCATCACCCTTACCGCCAGAAACGATAGCGCCAGCGTGGCCCATACGTTTGCCCGGAGGAGCAGTTCTGCCTGCAATGAAGCCAACAGTAGGCTTTTTAACTTTATTTTGCTTAATAAATTCCGCAGCTTCTTCTTCCGCCGAACCACCAATTTCACCTATCATGATAATGCTTTCAGTTTCAGGATCACGCAGGAATAGATCGATACAATCGATGAAGTTAGTACCATTTACAGGATCACCACCGATACCAATACAAGTACTTTGGCCAAGGCCAAGCACTGTTGTTTGGTAAACAGCTTCATAAGTTAATGTACCAGAACGAGATACGATACCAACTTTACCTTTTTTGTGGATATGGCCAGGCATGATACCAATTTTGCATTCATCTGGCGTTATGATGCCCGGGCAGTTTGGCCCAATAAGGCGAGTTTTTGTGCCAGCTAACGCTTTTTTAACTTTTACCATATCAAGCACCGGAATACCTTCGGTGATACATACAACCAGTTCTATCTGCGCATCGATAGCTTCCAGAATTGCATCTGCCGCGAACGGAGGCGGAACATATATAACAGAAGCGTTGCAGCCAGATTTAGCTTTTGCATCGTGCACTGTATCGAACACGGGAAGATCTAGGTGTTTAGTGCCGCCTTTACCAGGAGTAACACCGCCAACCATTTTCGTTCCGTATTTGATCGCCTGTTCAGAGTGGAACGTGCCTTGCGCGCCTGTAAAACCCTGACATATAACTTTGGTATTTTTATTTACTAATACTGACATGCTTTTTCTCCCTATTTCACCGCTGCTACAATTTTCTTAGCGGCATCGCCAAGATCATTCGCAGGAATTATATTTAAACCAGATTTTTTCAGTATCTCTTTACCAAGTTCAACGTTGGTACCTTCAAGGCGAACCACAAGCGGCCTATCGAGCTTAACTTCTTTAGCTGCAGCAATTACGCCTTCGGCGATTATATCGCACTTCATGATACCACCGAAAATGTTCACCAGAATGCCTTTAACAGCAGGATCAGAAAGGATAATTTTGAACGCTTCAGTTACACGTTCTTTGGTAGCACCGCCACCGACATCTAGGAAGTTTGCAGGCTCTGCACCTTCAAGTTTAATGATATCCATAGTTGCCATTGCAAGGCCAGCGCCATTTACCATGCAGCCAATATTACCATCCATTTTAACGTATGAAAGCTCAGCGTTCTTAGCGCGAAGTTCCAGAGGATCTTCCTCATCTTCATCACGTAGCGCTTCGATATCTTTATGGCGGAACATTGCGTTATCATCGAAAGTTATTTTTGCATCAAGGCAGCGAATCTCGCCGTTTGCTATCATAGCCAGCGGGTTGATTTCTATCTGCGCGGCATCTGTTTCAATGAAAGTTTTGTACAAAGGAACAAGAACTTTTTGAATTTTAGCCATGCCTTCTTTATCACCCTGACCAAGCGCGAACGCTACAGAGCGAATGTGATGACCTTGCAGACCAGCCGCAGGGTCTATCTGCAATGTAAGTATTTTCTCAGGAGTATCGTGAGCTACTTTTTCAATATCCATACCACCTTCAGATGAAGCGATAATGCAAACTTTAGAAGTTGCTCTATCAACCAGCAGGGAAAGATAATATTCTTTCAGGATATCAGAACCGGCTTCAATATATAAACGCTTAACAACGTTACCATCTGGGCCGTTTTGAATTGTAACAAGGGTTTTACCAAGCATGGCTTCAGCGGCAGCACGAACTTCATCAAGCGTTTTAGCTAAACGAACGCCGCCCTTAGAGCCAGCAGGAAGTTCTTTGAACGTACCTTTACCGCGGCCACCAGCATGAATTTGTGATTTAACCACATATAACGGGTGGTTAAGTTCTTTCGCGGCAGCTACCGCTTCATCAACCGTGAACGCAGCTTTACCCGGAGAACATGGAACGCCAAATTTGCGAAGAATTTCTTTAGCCTGATACTCGTGTATATTCATATGGTTATCTCTATTATTGAGGTTTTCGTGGCCTTTTATACAGAACTGTATTCTATATGCAAGAATTAAGGTTATTTATAGCTTTTATTGCTATTGAATCTAATTTAAACGTAACTAAATATACAAAAAAATAAGGAGGAATATATGAAAAACATTATTTTATCTTTAACCCTATTAATGGCTTCTTCAGGCGCTTTCGCCGAAAATGTTAAGGTTCAGCGCGATACAATACCAATTGGTGATGAGGAAGATGTGGCCTTCCAAAGCGACATGCACCAAAAATTCCGTGATATGTTCAACATGCTGTTCACCCATGCGTTTAACCAGACAGACCCGGCCATAAACGGCAACAAGGCATTTATGCCTATAAGATCTGTTGGCAGCTTTGAAAGCTCGGAAATGCGCGAAACAAAAGACAATATATTTATAACAATTGATATGCCTGGCGCCAAAAAAGAGGCGATGGATGTGCAAATTGCCCCTCGCGCGGTTACTATCAGCTACCAGCAGAAAGAAGAAACCAGCTCTAAAGATGATAAGGCCAGCATCTCGGAAAGAAGATATAGCGCATTTCAAAGGCAGTATTCCCTGCCCGACTATGCCGTTATAGATAAAGCCGAAGCGCAATACAAAGATGGCGTGCTGAACATTACCATTCCAAAAGACGAAAAGGCCATTGTAAAACCCAGAAAGCTTGAGATTAAGTAGCTATGTGTCCTGTGTCATTCCCTGAATTTCGCAACAGCGAAATTCAGGGAGCACATCTTAATCATCAAGTTTTAAGCCGCTTTTTCCGCCTCTATCTCTTCAAATTTTATAAGCACCTGGTTAACTGCTACTGGGTCACCCTTTTTAACCATAACCTCTTTAACCACGGCATCACGTTCAGCGTACAGAATATTTTCCATTTTCATCGCTTCCAGTACTACCAAATCTTGTCCGCGCGAAACTTTATCACCGGCCTTAACGCGAACTTCAATTATGGCACCTGAAATTGGTGCATCAAGATCTTTGCTCATCCAGGAATCGTCAAACACGGGAATGTATTTTTCAAGCTCGGCAACACGAAGGCTGCGCACCGTAACTTTTGCCTTAGAGCCCATGTATGTTAGCAAATAGCCACCATCGATATGCTCAATATAAACGTTTGCAACTTCGCCATCTACATCACCCTGCCAAAGTTTATTGCCCAGAACAAAATCAGAAGTTACCTTGAAAGACTGCCTTTCAAAGCGTATGTCGAACCCGCCTTTTATTGCTTCGTAATTAACGGTGAACTTACTTTCATCAACCGCAACCACCAGGCGATCTGGTATTCGGCGAGGCTTTTCAGGTATCTGGCCAGTTATTTTCGAAGCACGATAAGCATCACTAACGTAAATATATAACCCAACCGAAAGCAGAACACGGGTTTTATATTCGGTAAGTTCCGCACCTGAGAAGCCTTTAGGATATTCCTGTTCAATGAATTTTGTGGAAAGGTTCCCTGCCCTGAAACGCTCATGCTCGAATATTGCCTGCAGGAATGATATATTGTGCGAAATTCCACCAATAACATACTCCGAAAGCGCAACCTGCATTCTTTCAACCGCTTCAGCGCGGTTCTTGCCGTAGGTTATAAGCTTGCCCACCATTGCATCGTAGAACATGGAAACTTCACCACCCGCATAAATGCCGGAATCTACACGAACATTCTTGCCGGTTTTAGGCTCCATATATTCGGTGATACGGCCGGTTGAAGGAAGGAACCCGCGAGTTGGATCTTCTGCGTATATGCGGCTTTCAATAGACCAGCCATTAAGTTTGATATCTTTCTGCTTGAACGGAAGTTCGTTACCAAGCGCAATTTTGATTTGCTCTTCTACCAGATCAAGCCCGGTAACATATTCCGTAACCGGGTGTTCCACCTGAAGGCGGGTGTTTATTTCCAGGAAGTAGAAATTCTTCTGCTGGTCCATGATGAATTCCACCGTGCCCGCATTGGCATAACCAACCAACTTGGCCAAAGCCGTAGCCTGTTTATACATTTCGGCACGCGTTTTTTCATCAATGAACGGGCTTGGCGCCTCTTCAATTATTTTCTGGTTATGGCGCTGGATAGAACATTCACGCTCTCCTAGGCAAACCACATTACCATGTTCATCACCTAATATCTGAATTTCAATGTGGCGAGGATTCGTAACGAATTTTTCAATGAAGATACGATCATCACCGAATGAACGTTTAGCCTCGTTACGGGTAGATGAAAGCGCCTGAGCAACTTCTTCCTTGCTGTTAACAATACGCATACCTTTACCACCACCGCCAGCAGCAGCCTTGAACATTACAGGGTAGCCTATTTCAGTGGCTATTTTTTCGGCCTCTTTCTCATCTTTTATCTGGCCCTGATAACCGGGAACCACAGTAACACCTGCACTAACAGCGTGCTTTTTGGCCTCTATCTTATCACCCATATAGGCGATGGCTTTCGGTGAAGGCCCAATGAATTTTACACCAACCTTAGCTAAACGCTCAGCGAACTTGGAATTTTCAGAAAGGAAGCCATAGCCCGGATGCACGGCATCAGCACCGGTTTGCAGGCAGGCATCAATAATATTATCAATAACAAGGTACGACTGGTTGGAAGGCGAAGGCCCAATGAACACCGCCTCGTCTGCTTCGGTAACGTGCAGCGAGTTAAGATCTGCCTCAGAGTACACGGCAACGGTTTTAATGCCCATTTTACGGCATGTACGGATTATACGGCGAGCTATTTCGCCCCTGTTTGCAATTAGAATTTTTTTGAATGTTTTGGCCATAATATATAAATTTCAAATAGTTAATATACGTTTTATGCTAAAATTTTAACAAACGAAGTCCATATTAATATAAGAGTTAATGCCAAGTTGCAATTTTTTTATTTTTTTGTTACAATTCAGCAGGATAATTTTCGAGGGGTAAAATGTCGCGAAATAGAACAGAAAGAATGCCTCTATTAAGCAATAAGAACGACGGCTCAAAAAAATTCTTTTATGCGCTGTATGATCTGCGTGAAGAATTCCAAAAATTAAAAATATTTGCCATAGAAGAAATTCTGCATGACCAAGCTCGCCTTGAAGATGGGGCTTCTCCAGATTCATATTTTACTCTTCACAGATTAATGCAGGATAAAAATAAAAGCCCTGATAGAGTGTTTTTGCCAGAACATAAATTCACAGAAGAAGATTTTACTGCAGTTGCTCAGGCTCTTACAAAAAAAGTAAAGCCAGAGGCAGAGGAGCTAACCCATACACAACTTCTTCTGCTTAGAGCGTATAAGCAGATACATTCTGACATAGAAGAAGCAAAGGGATCTACCACACAACTTAATAAAGACAGGTTTGATAGTTTTAACACTCTAATGAATACCATGCTGGAACACCCAGTATTCAAAATTTTCCTGAATGAAAAAGATTCATCTTTTTCAGAACTTATAAAGCAGGCCAATTCAAGAAGACCTTCTTCGACAGACCTTGCACGAATAGCTATTAGCGGGCAGGATATTTTTGATAAATGCACAAATTTTCTAAGAGAATTTCACCCCGATAGCGAACATGTTGTCAACCTGGCTAAAACAAAACCTGGAGCAGAAGTAAGCAAAAAATTGGCTAATATGGCCATTCGAATAGAAACAACTATTGCTGAAGTATTCAGAAGCCCAGGAGTAATGATAGCAATTCAGCAAGAGCCCGGGGGCAGAAGAGACCTATAGCTTAAAAGCCCCTTTCACAGCATTCTAAAATATTTATAAGGGTTGACTTTGCAACGAAATGGACTAAATAAGTCAGGCAATAGCTAATAGGCCATAGGCAGTAGTAAAGTGTTTATCGCCAATTACGTAATTTTACCTTGTCGCG
>CAZLZP010000053.1:9641-10944 GCA_964564045.1 uncultured Rickettsiales bacterium | reverse complement strand
TACGTTGCCAACCGGATTTGTGAAGCAGGGTAACCTAATAATAGGTTCGCCTGTTACTGATAGCGAAACCTCGGTTGAGATACAATACTGGAAGGAAGATTTTTAGGAGAATATAATGCTCGATAAACTAGCCCATTATGCAAGAACGATAAAGCTCTCAGATTTTCATATACACCCTGAGAAGCCTCTGGCTATCAGGGTTCATGGTATAATAGATAGAATACCTGAACATGTTGTTACCAGAAAGGATATTGAAGATTTTCTGAATGAACATCTTGATGAGGATCAGAAAAAATTCTTTGAGGCAAACAAGCAGGTGGATTTTGCCGTAGCCTATGAAGACCTAAGGTTCAGGGTTAACGCTTATCTTGCTTCACACGGCCCTTCAATGGTAATGCGTAAGATCGAGACCAAGATACCGGATATTGAAAAGCTTGGGTTGCCTAAAGCCATGATAGATATTGTTCATGCAGAGAACGGCCTTGTTCTTGTTACCGGCCCTACAGGCTCTGGTAAATCTACAAGCTTGGCGGCGTTAATAAACCAAATAAACATTGAACGTAAGGGCAACATAATAACTGTTGAAGATCCCATTGAGTACATGCACCAAAGTAAGGGCTGTATAGTTTCTCAGCGCGAAATAGGTAAAGATGCAGTAAGCTTTGCGCATGCGCTGAAGGCAATGCTTCGTGAAGACCCGGATATTATACTTGTGGGTGAGATGCGCGATAAAGAAACTATAAGTCTTGCACTAACTGCTGCCGAAACAGGTCACCTGGTATTTGGTACACTACACACAAACGGGGCGGCAAATTCCATAAACAGGATAATCGACGTATTCTCTTCAGAACAACAGGCACAGATACGCTCGCAGCTTTCTCAGTCTTTAAGGCTGGTTGTTACTCAAACGCTACTTCGCAAGGCTGATGGTCAGGGTAGAACCGCAGCATTTGAGTTAATGGTGAATACCCCCGCAGTTGCCAACCTTATCCGTGAGAATAAGATATTCATGATAGATCAGGCGATACAAACCGGTCGTAACTTTGGCATGATGACCATGGAAGATTCGGTTAAGAATCTTATGACAATGGGTATTATCAATGAAGAGTCGCTGCAATAATTCTAGGGGTGGTTTCACTTTACTGGAACTTCTGGCCGTACTTGCTATAATAGCAACCGCAAGTCTGTTTGGCCTGCCTGCCATTCAGGAGTGGAATGCCAAAAAATCATTTAATAAAGTAGTTAATGATGTTTACACCGAACTTTCAAATGTAAGGCTTGAGGCCTTGTCAAGAAGCACTAT
>CAZLZP010000053.1:0-9631 GCA_964564045.1 uncultured Rickettsiales bacterium | reverse complement strand
ACCTCAAGAAACGTTGACACATACACTATAACATTATTCTATAATACAACTGCAAGCGCTGCATGCGGTTCAGCAAACGGATGGACACAACTTAGCACCACCAGTGTTATGGTGAACAATAATTTTGAGATAACCGGCTCGGGAATAGGTAACGTATGTTTTCTGAGAGATGGCACCTCTTCCGGTGGAATTTATAATATTGTTCAGAAGAACGGGCAAACAAATTTGGGTAACAGTACAATAAACGTTATGCTTGCAACAGGATTCATCGATGTTACAAAAAATTAAAAATTCCGCGGGTTTTTCTTTGATAGAGGCCATGATAGCAATGGCCATAATGTCTATATCTTTCGTGGGGGTTTATACGCTTACCGGTTATGCCTCAAATTCTCTTAAAAGCTCTGCCGATAGACAAAAGATGCAGATAGTTGCCAACCAGATGTTTGAATTAATAGAAAATGATCATGCCAATATAGATAGCTATAATAATATGGATTTTACCACATGTGCCGCACCCACTTCCGGACAAACACAAACCTATCACCAAAACAGATATAACTGGTGCAGAATGCTAAATGATGCTGCCGGCACTTCTGCAACTGGTGATACCAGAATGATAAAAGTTACCACATCAGGCACAAATAAGAACGTAAGGATAATACTTGAAAGCAGAAACAAGGGCGCACAAATTGTTATAAACAGGGTTTATGGTCAATAAGATAAATACTCAGTCTGGTTATTCATTGATAGAGTTGATAATGGCCGCTTTTGTTGGCTCCATAGTAATTGCTGGCGCCTATGCATCATATTCTGTTGTGGCATCACAATACCAAAAAGGCTCAGGAATTGGTGATGTACGAGACTTTGCAATACCAACAATAAGTATAATATCCAGAGATCTTAGAATGGCTGGTTTCAGAGCGGTTGATAATAATATTGAAACCATTTACGGAAGGATAAACCCTCCCATCCAGATCACAGATACTGCGGGTGCATGCTGTGATAGTTTCTGGGTGGTTTATGATAAGGATATAAACACTAGGTTAAGAATAACCTACTCGGTTGCGGCAAGGGCAAACCCAACAAGAAATGCCTTGTTTATGGATATTGATCAATGGGATGGTAACGCCTGGAACAACACTACAAACGATGCAATAGTTGCAGATTATGTAGAAGATTTTCAGGTTGAAGGGGCAAATAATAACTCTGCCGGCGACCCAACCCTGGTGAGCTTTAATATTGTTTTCAGAAGCAGGAATAAAAGCCAGACCCCAATAACATTCACCAAATCTGCCTATGGCAGCGGCAATTATGATAGTTATTCTATTACAGATAACTACCTGCGCGAAGAGTTCGATACCTCAGTTATCCTCAGAAATTTACTTGATTAAAGCCCTATCCTAATAATTTTCTTTCACTAATTATATTTTCTTTTATCTTATCTGCATGAATAAAGATAAGAAAATTCTTGTGGTTTACGGTGGCCCTTCTTCTGAAAGTGAAGTTTCAAAGAACACCGCCAACGGTATTTTCAAAGCCATACAAACCCTCTGTTATAAAGTTGATAAACTGGAATTCAGCTACAATTTTCCAACAGATATACAGAATATAAAACCTGATATTGTTTATAATGCCATGCATGGTGCTTACGGCGAAGATGGTGCATTACAAGGGTTACTTGAATGCCTGAGAATACCATACACCCATAGCGGCGTGAGGGCTTCGGCAATTGCGATGGATAAGGTTCTTACAAAAGATGTTCTGATCAATCATGGTGTTACCCTTGCGAAAGGCAGAGTACTTTCCACGGCCGATGTTCTTGCTGGCAAATATAAAAAACCCTGCGTGATAAAGCCTATAGCTGATGGCTCTTCTGTAGGCGTTATAATATTAAGAGAAAATGATGAACTGGATACTAACCTACTAATTAACGATAAAGGCTTTCTGGTTGAAGATTTTATAGAAGGTCGCGAACTCAGCGTTGCGGTATTGAACGGTAAAGCCCTTGGGGCTGTTGAAATAAGGCCTAAAAGCGGCGTGTATGATTATAAATCTAAATATACATCCGGTGCCAGCGAGTATTTGATCCCAGCACCCGTTCCTGAACATATAACACAGCAGGCCTTGAGGTTCGCTGAAATAGCCCATAACATTCTAGGCTGCAAAGGCGTGACCAGAAGTGATATGATATATAGCGAAAAAGAGGATAAGGTTTATTTCCTTGAAATAAATACCCACCCTGGAATGACAGCAACTTCACTTGTTCCTAAGATTGCGGCGGCAAAAGGCATTTCTTATGAAGATGTTGTGGAACAGGTAATTCAAACGGCATCTCTTGAAATTCTTGTACAGAAATGATCCGAGCAGTTAAAAAAAAATCTTATTCCAAAAGAAAAGCTGAAGATTATATTTTAAAGCGAAAGCTGAAATTTATTTATTCAAGGCTTCTAAAGATTTTTTATGTATTGCTGGTAATATTTCTGATAGCGGCAGCTGTGTGGGTATTAAAGTACGATGGCAATAAAAAGATATCTGAGTTCACATACAACAAAACCACCGATTTCTTTATTTCGTTAGGCCTTAAAATTGAAAGAGTGGAAATTCAGGGGAATAAAATAGTACCAACCAACCTTATACTCGATAAGATACTTGCATCACTTGGTGATGTTTCTAAAAAATGTCTGATACTGATAAATCTTGATAAATTAGAGGATAATATAACTTCAATAGGCTGGGTTGAGGGGGTTGAGATACGACGTAAACTGCCTAGCACCCTTATAATAAAGGTTATAGAGCGTACACCTAAAGTTATATGGCAAAGCAAAGCAAAGGTTTGGCTAGCCGACAAGCAGGGGAATTTACTTACTGATAAAATGGATAGGAAGTATATTTATTTACCAGTGATAATAGGTCAGGATTCTTTAAAAGATATTCCGGAACTATTCAAAATTATAAGCTCTTCTGAAAAGGTTGAGAAATTAGTTTCAGGCGCCTACAAAATTGGCTCCAGAAGATGGGATATATCTTTGAACAATGGCATTAAAGTAAAGCTTCCTGAAAAAAACCCCATAACAGCATGGAAAAAGCTGGAAGAGATTCAGAATAAAAATCTAATTTTTTCTAAGAAAATAAATTACATAGACTTAAGAATTGAAGGCCAGCTTGTAACGGGCCTTGAAAAGGAGAATGAAAATGAGGTTATTGAGAGTAAGAAGAAACTCGAACTTCAGAACAAGCAGGAGTAATTATTACCTATATAAGTACCTTTCGTTCGCTGCGGCCATATTAATTTCATATCTTTATGGATTTGTTCAGGATTTCATTATTACTCCTGATAACTCTCAGATAAACGGCAAAGCAATGGTTCATGATGGTGATACGGTGAGAGTGGATAATAAAAAGATACGGCTTTACGGAATTGATGCCCCCGAACTAAAGCAGAAATGCTATGCTAATAAAATGAAGGTTAGTTGCGGGGAAGAAGCAAGGGATAATCTTATAAAAATAATTAATGGCAACAACCTCTTCTGCTCTGACCTGGATACAGATAAATACGGTAGAACTGATGGTAATTGTTACTTCATAGATGAGAATTACAAAAAGGTGAATATCGGCCAGAAACTTGTTTCAGGTGGCTATGCCCTGGCATATCAAACATACTCATTAAGGTTTGTTGTTAACGAACTATATGCAAAATCTACGATGTCTGGGATATGGAAATATCAGTTCCAGAAACCATGGAACTGGAGAAAATCTAACAAAAGAAAATAGTATGGAGCGGGAGAAGGGATTGATTTGCAGCCCTCTGGCTGCTCACCCTGCGGGCGCTTACGCGTCAAATTCTTCTTGCTGAAGAATTTTCGAACCTAGAGTTCTTGCCAACTCCACATTCCAAAATAAAAAAGCCCCTGTAGAGGGGCTGTTTTAATGGAGCGGGAGAAGGGATTCGAACCCTCGACATCAACCTTGGCAAGGTTGCACTCTACCCCTGAGCTACTCCCGCATTAAAAATGAGTATAGGATAGGAACCTTAATTAATTGTTCCTTGGGTTTTTGCAAGCATTTTTTACTCAAAAACCATAATATGGGGCGAATGACGGGGATCGAACCCGCGACAACCGGTACCACAAACCGGCGCTCTACCAACTGAGCTACATCCGCCATATTAAGAGGTAACAAGGTTAAATACTTATAATTGAGTATTTTTCAAGCGTTATTAACTTGGCCAATTAACACCTAAAATACTTAACTACTTGATTTTATACAAATAATCCTTGAATACTGCTTATGTAAGTGTATCTTACCGCTCAATTTTAAAGTTAATTTATGGAATTTCAGTTCAAAGAAGCTACCGAAAGGTTAAAAGGCGTTGCTACAAGAACTCCGCTTACGCTTAACAGCAGCCTTTCAAAAAAATATCAGTGTAACGTTTACCTGAAAAGGGAAGACCTGCAGGTTGTACGCTCGTATAAGTTACGTGGTGCATATAATATGATGAGCAGCCTGCCGAAAGACCAGCTGAAGAAAGGTGTGGTTTGTGCAAGTGCGGGTAATCATGCTCAGGGCTTTGCTTTCAGCTGCAAAAAGCTTGGTGTGAAGGGCGTTGTATTCATGCCCGTTATAACTCCTAAGCAGAAAATAAACCAAACCAAAATGTTCGGCGAAGATTTTATCGAAGTGAAACTGGTTGGTGATAGCTTTGATGATTGCGCAAAATTTGCAAAAGAATTCACCGAAAAGAACGGCATGACATTCATACCTCCGTTCGATCATATAAAAATAATAGAAGGCCAATCAACCGTTGGCGTTGAAATACTTGAAGACCTAAAGGAAGTAGATTTTCTACTCATGCCTGTTGGCGGCGGCGGCCTAAGTGCGGGTGTTGGCAGCTATTTCAGGAAGTTCTCTCCCAAAACAAAACTAATAGGCATCGAGGCAGAAGGTGCGCCTGCAATGTATCAATCTTTAAAGCTTGGTAAGCAGGTTACTTTGGAAAAGATAGATAGTTTCACTGATGGTGTAGCGGTTAAGAAGATAGGCGATATAACATTCCCAATATGCAAACAGGTGCTTGATGAAGTTCACCTTGTTCCGGAAGGAAAGATATGTTCAACAATAATAAAATTATACAGTGAAGAAGCGATAGTAGCTGAGCCGGCCGGCGCAATAACCATAGCCGCGCTTGATGATTTTGTCGATGTTATAAAAGGCAAGAATGTTGTGTGCGTTGTAAGTGGTGGCAATAACGATATCGATAGAATGAACGAGATAAAAGAACGAGCACTTCAGTATGAAGGGCTGAAACATTATTTCCTGATACGCTTTGCACAGCGCCCAGGGGCGTTGAAACAGTTTGTTACTGATATACTTGGACCAGGCGATGATATAACCCGCTTCGAATACATGCAGAAGAACAATAAAGAAATGGGCCCCGCACTTGTTGGCGTAGAATTAAAGAACAAAGATGACTATAACGGCCTGCTGGAACGCATGAAAAAATTCCAGATAAACTACACCGAACTTAAAAAAGACGATAAGCTATTTGAGTATATGGTTTAGTTCACCACCTTAAGCTTAAGCGCGGCGGCACGGGCTTCTTTGGTTACATTCTCGCCGGAAAGCATGCGAGCTATCTCTTCGTTTGATTCTTTCGTGCTTAGCTTCTTAACAGAAATTCTTGTTTCACCTTTGGTAACTTCTTTCTGCACAACAAAATGTGTTTTTGCTTTAGAGGCCACTTGCGGTTGGTGAGTTATAGATATTACCTGAACATTGCCACCAAGCTCGGCAAGGCTTTTTCCAACCGCTTCCGCCGTGGCACCACCTATTCCCGTATCTATCTCATCAAAAATAATGCACGAAGATGATTTTGTTTTTGAAAGACCAACTTTAAGTGAAAGCATTAAACGAGATAACTCACCTCCGGAAGCCACCTTCCCTATTTCGCTGAATGGCTGTCCTGGGTTAGTAGATGCGGTAAAAATTATTTTATCCACACCGCTTTCGTTCCAGCTTTCCTTTTCCTTATCTGAAATTTCTACTTTGAATTTAGCGCCGCCCATTTTCAGTTCAGGCAGCTTCATATTAACTTCTATAGAAAGTTTTTCAGAAGCTCTTTTCCTTTTCGCAGAAAGTTTTTGGGCGGCCTTAATATATATTTCTTCAGCAAGTTTTTGCTTTTCCTGAAGTTCTTTCAGAACATCATCAAACGATTCTATAAGTTTTAATTTATCTTGTAATTCAGAAAGATAGTTATAAAGCTCGTCTGGCTGTTTACGATATTTCCTCCCTAAGTCCCTTAAACCGAATAACCTGTCTTCCAGCTTTTCAAAATTGTCTGAGTCGAAATCACTGGAAGAATTTATTTCATCCAGCCTACTTACTGCTTCTTCTAATTCAATCGCCGATTTTTCTAAAGTATTATGTATATCCTGAAGTTTTGTTTTCAGAGATTCTACATTCAGCGTGGCGATTGTTTTGGAAATTATTTTCTGTGCCGAATAAATATTTGAAAGAACATTATTCTCTGATATCTGGTTGTAGGCCGAACCTAGTGATTCTTTTATTTTTGAAGATTGCTGAAGTAAAATTCTTTTATCGGCAAGTTCCTGTTCCTCGCCCTTCTGAGGGCTGAAGTCTCCCAGCTCTTTAACAACAAACTTAATGAATTCCTCTTCCCTGGCGGCTTCATCAGCCTTGTTTTTTATATCATTCAGCTTTTCGGTTATAGCCCGCAATTCTAAGAACCTTTCTTTTGTTTCCAAAAGAATATCTTCATGCTCGCCAAATTCATCAAGTATATCGATATGATATGCTTTATCCATTAGCGAAGAATAGTCGTGCTGGCCACATATCTCTAATATACTGCCCGAAACCTTTTTCAGAAATCCAAGGCTAGTGGGTTCATCATTTATATAAGCTTGAGATTTCCCCGAACTGTTTATGCTTCTACGAATTATCAGCTCATCTGAATTAACATCTATCTCTTTAAGAAATTCTTTTGCGCGTATGTTATTTGAAATATCAAAGCTTGCAGAAACCGAACCTTTTTCTTCACCCTTTTTTACATTTACATTATTATTTTTTTCGCCCAAACATAGTGAGAGACAATCCAGCAATATAGATTTCCCCGCCCCTGTTTCACCAGTTATTGCATTGAAATCTCTGTTAAATTCTAATTCAACAGAATCTATTAGAAGTAGGTTTTTTATGTGAAGAGAATTTAACATTAAAGCATTTTTAAAAAGGATTTATAAAATTGCGTTGCTAGTCTTAAATTTGATAGATTTGGCCTAAAAATTCGCATGGAGTTAGTGGGCCTACCTTCAAGAATTTTCTTGGTCAAAGATACAAATTTTAGCAGTAACCCGTAGGGAAATGGAAAATTTTGATTATTAGCAGCGTTAAAAAGCATCGAACGATTTCCCAAATCGCCCTCGCTTTTTAACTTGCTCCTAAATAAAATTTTCCTATTTCGCATTTTCTATAAATCCTTTTTAACAATGCTAAATTCCTCAAAAATAAGTTTTGAAACTAAGTGTGGGTCCCATGTTACATGATCGGCGTTTTTCAGTATAGTTAATTTTATATCAACCCCGTTCTTAGCTCCTTCGCCTTGAAGTATTTTACTATGATAAGCCCCGGAAGTTTTATCATCGGAAGGGTGAAGTAATAATATTCTACCTTTGTATTTTGATTCTGAAATCAGCTTTCTATTATCGAATCTGTATTTCAAATATTTTGCAGCATCGAATCTTCTGAACTCTTCGTGAATTTCGTAAGCCTTCTCAATAAGGCTTGAGAATGGGGCAATCAGCACTATTCCACTTGGGTTCTGCTCTGTGTTTTCTAACTTACCCATTAAAGTAAGTGCCGAAAATGCACCTAAAGATTCTCCAAGAATTATTGTTTTATAGTTTTCTTTTTTTATCAGTTCAGAAAACGCAGTTACATCTTTTACAAAACCTTCTTCGCTTGGTTTACCTGTACTTTTGCCATAACCGCGCAAACTAACTGCTATCAAGCCATAGCCATTATCGATAAAATCGTGAATTAATTTTAAACGGTAACCTCTATCATTGCCTTCTGTCATTTGCGATTTAAGATCGCCGAAATGGCCAGCATTTCCGTGGAAGAAAACAATATAAGGTTTTTCAGGGCTAGCTGGTTTTTTTAACCAATAATGAATAGTTTCACCATCTACAGTAATTAATGTTCTGTCTTCAGTATCCTGCAGCCCGTATTCTTTCGGTTCTTTGATTTTATGCATGCCGCTTGGGTGAGGAATAAAAATTATCCAGTCTTGTACCAACGAAAGTGCAACCAGTTTTATGTACGTTATTAACAGCATCAATAATTCCTCATCTGCCTGTATGAAAGCGCTTCAGACATGTGCTTTTTACGAATAGTTTCGCTATTATCTAAGTCGGCGATGCTACGTGCAACCCTTAAAACCCTTGCGTGCCCTCTCATAGAAAGCTTCAGCATCTCAACACCTTTCTCGAATATTTCCTTGGCATCACTTTCCAGTATACAATATTTTTCCAGATCGTCGCCTTCTATATCGGCATTTGTTCTGCATGAAGTATCTTTGAAGCGCTGCTTCTGTATCTCTCTGGCAGCAACCACTCGCTTTCTGATAGTACCAGATGACTCACTTTCTTTTTTATTAAAGGCATCTAAAGGGTTTTGGGCTGGAACATCAACATGTATATCTATTCTATCCAGCAACGGGCCGGAAAGTTTGTTCTGATATTCCGCCGCACATTTCGGCGCTTTAGTGCACGCCCGTGATGCATCGTCCAGGTAGCCGCACTTGCATGGATTCATTGCTGCTATCAATTGGAAATTCGCCGGGTAAGTAACATGAGATCTAACTCTGGAAACCGTAACATCACCTGTTTCCAGTGGTTGGCGAAGTGAATCAAGAACCTGTCTTGGAAATTCCGGAAGCTCATCAAGGAATAATATTCCGTTATGGGCAAGAGAGATCTCTCCCGGCTTTGCTTTTGTGCCACCGCCTATTACCGCCGGCATGGAAGTGTTGTGGTGAGGCGAACGGTATGGACGATTTGTAACCAGCTTTCCACCACGCAAACTACTTGAAACCGAATATATCATACTTGTTTCAAGAATCTCTTTGGTGGTTAGTTCAGGCATTATTCCCGGTATGCGTGATGCTATCATAGATTTTCCGGAGCCTGGTGGGCCAACCATAAGCATATTATGCCCGCCTACCGCAGCTATCTCTGCCGCACGCTTGGCTATCTCCTGCCCGCGAACATCTTTAAAATCAGGATAGTTTATCTGCTCTGGTTGTTGCTGCAATTCAGGTTTAGCAAGAAGTTGAGTTCCTTTAAAATGATTCAGAACATCAAGGATATGTTTTGCTGGCAATATATCCAGATCGGAAGATGCCCATAATGCTTCTTGTGCATTTTCAGCAGGAATTATGAATCCTTTTTCTTTTGCCGATGCACAAATAGCGGCAGGAAGTATACCGCTTGTAGCAACAACACTTCCATCAAGCGATAACTCGCCCATACAAAAATATTCTTCAAGCCGTTCCTGCGGCACTATTTTTAGTGATGAAAGCAGAGCCAGAATTATCGGCAGATCGAAATGGCTACCT
>CAZLZP010000052.1:7662-11021 GCA_964564045.1 uncultured Rickettsiales bacterium | reverse complement strand
GCGGGTTAAGCCCCATGCCTTGCTGCGGCACCATTGCCGCGTTTACGGGATCGAACGGGTTAGAGGTAAAAAATATATAGAACACCAGCAGAAAAGTTATAAGTCCCTGATACCCCAATACCTGCTCTTTAAAACCGAATTTTGAAAGCTTGCTGAAAGCATAGCTATAGCCCGTAAGTATCATCAGGAATAGTAGCATGGAACCTTCATGATTTCCCCACACGCCAGATATTTTATACATAAGCGGCTTCATGCTGTGTGAATGCATGAACACAAGCGAGTAGCTGAAATCAGAGATTATAAATTTATATACTAGAAATAAAAATGCTGTCAGGGCACTGGCAAATGTAATTTTTGCCAATTGGCTATTGCTTATGCTCAAACTATTTTTTTTGCTGAGCAGCTTAATGCACTGCACGGCACTAAATGCCAGCGGCAGTGAAAGTATAATCTGTCCAATTGTAACCATGGCACAGATTTTATACTAAAACCGCGTTATATAACAAAACTATCAGCTATCAGCCATTAGCTATCAGCCAAATAAGGAAATACTGTTGTATTGGGGCTTCAATCAATCAGGAAGGAATCTTTCGAGGAATTCAGGCATTCTTTTATTGGCCCTGTCGTACGCTTTGGCCAGATCTATATTATTGAACTGAATACCGGCTATCGGGCTTCTGTCGGCCTTTATGGCAATTTTAAATGTGTCGGCAATAACCTTTTTATCTGCGCTTGGTGCTATGGAATAGGTTTTCTCAAACTCACCCGGAACCCTGTTCTTTGCGCCATCCATACCGTATATCACCTGGCTTCTTTCTACATCAAGCTTGTTTTTTGCGGCGCTATCTGTGGGCATTTTTGCCAGCTGCCTTTCGTAGTTGGTATCGTAAATAACCAGTCCGCCGCGTTTAATGAACTGGTCTTCACCCCATGGCGTGCGAATTAAAAAGTTGAATGGAACATAGCCTGCATATACCGGCTTGCCAATATACTGGTATCTTTTCAGCTCGTTCAAAAACCCGCCATCAAATTCTCTGTTATCATCATTATCCATCAGTAGATCTTGAATTATCAGCGTTACATCATGCATTGTAAGGCCCAGGTCGCTGCTTGCCAGCTTGTACAGGTAGCTGAAGTTATCTTTGCTGATAGCGCTTTTTTCGGAATACAATATCTTCTGGTGTATTTTTTTGAAATCGCTGGATCCTATATCGTAAACCACCCAGTCACCGGCATTTGCGTAATTTATGGTTTCAATTTCTTTTCCGTGCTTGGTTATTACCTTAACTTTTCCACCCTTCACCTGCGCGGCCACAACATCGGTAACCTTCTGCACCAAAGTCATTTTGCTAACATCAATATCATCTGGGTTTATGCGCACGTACTTCTTCCCCTGATGGGTAATAACTTCTGCGCGTTTATGTTCTGGTTTTTCTAACAATTTTTAAAAGTAATGTTTTTGAGACGAGCTCTAAAACCCGCTATGCTTTAGGGAAAATTGACGGCTTTCAAAATTGAGCAGCGAAGTTTATACTTAATAAATGAGCTGCGTAAATTGAAGAAAATTGTTCAATTTGCACAAAGCATAGATAGGGTTTACCCTTCCATGTTAAGCTTTTCTTCCATTTCATGCTGCTCTTGCGCGGCAATGGTCATGGTTGCTATTGGGCGGGCTTCAAGGCGCGCTAAACCGATAGGGTCGCCGGTCACTTCACAGTAACCATATTCACCTTGCTCTATACGCTGAAGCGCTGCATCAATTTTATTGATAAGTTTGCGGTATCTGTCACGAGTTCTAAGCTCTAAACCAGTTTGCTCAACAATAGTTGCCTGGTCAGAAGGATCTGGCTCGTTCCAGCTTTCCGCCTGCAGGTGCTGAATTGTTTCGGTAGATTCAGCAAGCAATTCTTTTTTCCAGCCCGCAAGTTTTTCTTTGAAATATTCAAGCTGAAGCGAGTTCATATAATCTTCTTTCGCCGTTGGCTTGTAGCCGGCTGGCAGCTGAATTTTTTTAGTTAAACCTTGTTTCTTCGCGAATTTAGTTGGCATATCTATAACATTGCTCCTGGATGATTTAGAAGCAGCCTTTATAGCTACGGCAGGTTTTGAAGCAACAGCTTTTTTCACTTCAGGTTTTTTAGGCTGAACTTTAATTTTTGGTGAGGCTTTTTTAGCGGCGACCTTTTTTATAACTTTTTTTATAACTTTTTTTGTCGCAGGCTTTTTAGCAGCAATTTTTTTAGCTGACTTTTTTGCAGCGGGTTTTGCTTTCATTTTTGGTTTAGATTTTACTGCAGATTTTTTAGTTTTAGTTTTCTTAGCCATTTCAAACCTCATCTTGTTTAAATAAATTAACAGTCTCTGTCATTCTCTTTAGCTTTTCTAATTCTACTGCTGCGCGAACTTCAATTTCCTGAACTATATCTTTAAGCTTAATGTCCGTAGGGTTAATAGGTATATTTTTTAGCCTTTCCTGAAGGGTTAGTAAAGCGCTATATGATATTTTTCCATTTAGTATCTGGTACTTGATACCTTCTAAATGCTTAAGGGTTTCCCTGCCCCAGCCTATATTTTCTTGTTTTAGATAATCCTGGTTATTGGCATTGCTTAATACATTCAGCGCGTCTATTGTAAGAACCGATTGAATACTAACGAGATTATGCGTTTCCTGGATGGGGGCATCATTGGTTTCCGGGGTTTCAAATATGGCTGAGAAGGCATCAGTTGCGCCAGATTTATCGGCACCCTTCTTTTTACGGGTTTTGTCCGTTTTAGAGCTGGAATTTGTTCCGTCTATACGCATTAGGTCAAAGGTTACAGGTTACGGGCTATTATATACTTTATAATGCAAAATAAAATGATAAAAGCAATCCCTGTCACCTATTACCTCTACCTATTATGAATTTGAACAACATATCAGTTATACTAGTTAAGCCCCAGATGGGCGAGAACATAGGGGCAACAGCCCGTGTCATGAAGAATTTTGGAATAACTAGCCTGCGCATTGTATCTCCGCGAGATGGCTGGCCAAACCCAAAAGCCCATGAAATGGCCGCCCACGCCGATGATATCATAGAAAACGCCAGTGTGTTTACCTCGGTTGAAGCTGCCGTGGCCGACTTGAACATGGTATTCGCTACCGCCTCCAAACCCCGCGACATGGTAAAAGAAGTTATAACTCCTGAACAGGCCTCTCTTCTCATAAGCCGTCATTGCGAGGAGCAAAGCGACGCGGCAATCCAGCCTTACTGTCATTCTGAACGAAGTGAAGAATCTCACTTAAACAGGAATGAGATCCTTCGCTCTGCTCAGGATGACAACTTTACTGGATCGCCACGCCCTAAAGGGCTCGCGATGAC
>CAZLZP010000052.1:7394-7652 GCA_964564045.1 uncultured Rickettsiales bacterium | reverse complement strand
GGGGGTAATGTTCGGCCGAGAATCCAGTGGCCTTGATAACGAAGATATCTCGCATGCCAATCACCTTATTTCAATTCCGGTTTCACCAGAATACAATTCCATGAACCTCGCCCAGGCTGTGTGTGTGGTTTGTTATGAAATGTTTAAAAGAACTGAAGAACTAAAGAACCAGAGAACTAAAGAAAATAATTCCTCAGTTCAACTTTCTGAAAGAAAAGACATTAACGAACTACTAAACTTTCTAGAAAAGGAACTAAC
>CAZLZP010000052.1:0-7384 GCA_964564045.1 uncultured Rickettsiales bacterium | reverse complement strand
TAACCTCAAAGAACTTCTTTCAGGTACCGGAAAAGAAACCTGGCATGCTGGTTAACATACGAAACATTTTTACCAAAAATTTCTACACCGAACAGGAAGTGCGCACATTACGCGGGATATTCAACGCACTGAGGAAGTAATTAGCCTAGTCGCGCGCCTTTTCCTTTTCTTTCCTCTGCTAAATGTGCAACAAACGCGGCACGGCTTACAGTATATACTTCTTTTTCAAACTGCTTACGAGTTATATCCTTCAGAAGATCTAGAGCTTTTTCACCAATACATATCCTGTGCGGACCTTCTTGATCTGGATTATAAGTTAAACCCATCTCTAGATCAAATTTTTGCTCTTCTGATTTTGCATTCTTTAGCGCGATATTGTTCAACGCTTTAAAAGTTATAAACTCGGCCGCTCTATCCACTGCAATGGATAAGGCCTTAAACTTAGGTTCAAAAGTAGGCTTTATATTATTAATCTCGTGTTCATGACCTATTATTGATAACCCAAGTGCCCTGCATACTTTATCAGCAGCAGCAGCTGTTTTACTGTCTTTTTTAGCTTCTTTGAACACCTCTTGTATCAACGCCTTTATCTCATCAAGTTTTATTGCTGTCAGTTCTGCATTAACCCTGTCAACTAGAACATCAGGTTCTTTGCGAAAAACACCGATCGATATTTCACCGGGCTTTGATTCAAATCCTGGTATTACTGATTTGGAGGCATTATCGTATCCCACGTCAAAGTTCAAAGTTCCGGAGAGCTTTTGAAGGCGCTCGTGAAACATTTCTACAAATGGCCACTGAGAGACTTGCGGCAGGTCCAGCTTCTGAGATGAAAAAGTAAGGTGCAGTGAGCCATAATGCTGGCTGACAATGTCGATAAGTTTTAACTTGTGCGGCTCCTGATTATAATTTTCAAGACCATCAAGAAATTTTCTGTATGCACTTACATGCGCTTCAATAGAACCATCATCGGATAACTTATTCAAAACACCGAATACAATGCCACTATCTGTCATTACCGCAGCTTCAAAATGACTACTACCAAAGCGATGCTTGTGCGCCTGATTTTCTGTTAAAGTTCTCATTGATACCCCGCTTAAATATTTATAGCATGCATGATACTATAAATTACAAGCCAAATCAATGAGTAATTTAATACGCCTTATTCAAAAAGTCCGTTAAAATTGAATAGGTTACCAAAACCAATAATTCTCTAAGTTTTAGGTGGAATTGACGGTTTGCGAGAAGAGGAAGCGAGTATACTAATTCGCATGTAAGCTGAGCATCACAGAAAATTGTTCAATTTACACAAAGCTTAATAGAGTTTTAAGCCAGATTGGTCAGCTTGGTAACAGCACGCTGCAAAACCTCCGGGCTGAACGGTTTCACTATCCAGCCAGATGCGCCCGCGCCTTTACCGGCTTCTTTGGTGGCGGTGCCGCCTTCTGTTGTAACCACTAGAATTGGTGTGTATTTAGAATTTTTCTGTTCACGCAGGTGTTTTATCAGTTCAATACCATCCATGTTGGGCATGTTTATATCGGTAATAATTATATCAACCGTGCGCTCGCCTAAAATTTTCAGTGCCTTTTCGCCATCTTGTGCGGTAATGCATTCAAACTCCATACCATCAAGCACAGATTTTATCATGCTGCGCATGGTCGGTGAATCATCTACTATCAAACAGCTTTTAGTCATAATAAAACCTCATGTTTTTTTTCTAAAAGTAACTTACCCGCCGCAAGCTGTCACTCATCCTTCACAAACTTGCTCACGCCGTGTTCTGTTTTGTTCCAGTGGTGTGGCATTTTAATTAATTCATAGGCGGCCCCAAAGCTGGTTATACAGTGCAGCACCCAGTAAACCGGGAATAGAATTGCGCCCAGTATCATGCTGTACCATTTATTTTCAATTATTACGTGCAGCCCTATCAGTAAGTTAACTACCAGAGTTACTTCAAGGTTCAGGTACGAAAATTCTACCAGTGCTGGTGGCAGGCCAACATCAGTGAACAGCGAAGCTATGGTTATCACCCCAACAATAGGCACAGAAAGATATATCAAACCCGGAGCACCCACGAAGAAAAAGAAGCCAAGGAACCTTGTAAAACCTAAATTTTTCAGCAGAAGGAATGGGTTTCTCATATGCACTAGGTAGGTTTGGAAGTAGCCTTTTATCCAGCGTATCCTCTGGTTAGCCCAGGCCCTTAAGCTAATTGGCGCTTCTTCTAAAGTTATAGAATCCACCACTTCGGTTTTTAAACCTGCCAAAGAAAGCCTAACACCTAAGTCAGCATCTTCGGTTACGTTGTATGGATCCCAGGCGTATAGTGTTTTCAGTGTTTTTATTCTGAAGTGGTTGCTGGTGCCTCCAAGTGGAATTGGTAGCCCCAGCTTCTGCAAACCATAAAGCATGAAATCGAACCAGCTGGAATATTCAATGGAAAAAAGCTGGGTAAGAGGGTTCTCGGTTCGGTTATAATAATTCAAACGCGCCTGCACGCACGCCACGTTAGAATCAGGGTTGTAGAACTTGGCTATAACCTTTCTCAGCTGCTGCGGCTCGGGGTTATCTTCGGCATCATATATGGTAATGAACTCACCCTTGCAGAAATTCAATGCATAGTTACACGCCTTCGGTTTTGTTTGCGGGTAACCTTCCGGCACTTTTACTATCTGGTAATTTGAACTTGGGCGAAGCTCTTTTATAGCGCTTATGGTATCGGCATCATTTATTTCGCAGATAAGTTTTATATCAAGTTTTTCATTCGGATAATCTAAACTTCTCAGAGAATAAATTAACTTATTTATGGTGGTTTTCTTTTCGTGATAAAGCGGAATAAGAATGGAATATACAGGCAGTTCTTTATCTTCCAGTTCCAGCTTCGGAATTTGTTTCAGTTTGTTCTTGTACGCAAAGCCAACGCCAAAAAATATTACTTTTGATATAAGTGATGAAAGGAAGAATACGTTCATCAGTATAAGAAAGGCAACCCTGAAACCGTAGTTGGTCATTGCGTATGAAAGCAGCAGCAGGCTTCCTATCAGGATAAATTTTGAATAGAAGCTATCAAGCACGAACTTGCTGGAAGAAAAAGGTATGTTATCGAACAGGTGCTCCGATGCGAAATTTGAGTATTCTTTATCGAATCGCTTTTGCAGGCACCACAAAATATCAAAAGGCGAAGTTATGAATAATTTATATTTGCTGTATTTCTTATCCAGATATTCCGTTATCTCATCATCGGGCTTGGTGGTTGCTATGTAAATAACCTTATCAACCGTATCGAAAGGAATATACTGCATTTCCTGATACTCATCACGCTCTTCAGCTATAAGCACCGATTTATTTACGTTATATTCTTCAAGGTTAATAAATTCTAAACCCTTAAATTTTGCCAGCTCTTTGTAGAAGCGGTACGAAGAAACAATGCCTTCAGCCTGCAATATCTCGCCAATGCGTGAACCTGTTCTGTCTTGAATGGTCAGCGCGCGCTCTACCGCCTCTGGCGATACCACGCCCTCATCAACCAAATGTTCGCCAATACGTTTCATATTTGCTAATAGCTTATTGCTAATAGCTAATAGCTTATAGCTAAAAACCTGATAATCAACTATCAGCCATTAGCTATCAGCCATTAGCCTCTAGAATTTGTGGCTTAGAGATATTTTATACCCATTTCCTATCCCGGTATTCCTTGCATCAAGCTGGTATGTGTAGCCATATTCAAATTTCATTTTTCCGTTCAGAAAAAGGTAGGAATCTGTTATTCCTAGCTGCGTGGAATCGTAGCCGTATTTTTCAAGGAAAGAAGTAGCACCGGTAGTATATCCTGAAACTGTTTTGGTATTATTAATAGACCCAATGATACTATGTCCGTTACTAACTGGGAACGAGGCTACCAGCTCAGTTTTTATGGCACCGCCGCCCTCTCCTGTAAAGCTATCGGTAAACCTGCTTCTATAGCCGGTTTCCAGGTTCACATAGCCGTAATTATTTTCAATATTGTAAGTATTTATTCCTGCGGAAAGTGAGAGATTCCAGAACTGCTCCTGCTTGCCGAAGAACGGCGATTCCGACTCTTCATATATACCCGGAAGCTCTATCATGGGAATTATTGCCGTAGAGAACTGCCATTCTTTATTCTCATACAGCCTGCGCTTCAGGAACACATCTACGCTTGCAAGCGCATCATTCTTGTCATCGCCCACCGCTGGTAGCGCCTGCTCTTCGTTCAAATGCTGGAACGAAGGAGATATGCCCACGCTGTAGCCATCAGCAACACCATATTCAATATAAGGTTTATACTCTATTTTTGAAAAATCAGGGGTATCAGATGTAACTCCATTCCTGTTCTTGAATACGTTGAACTGCCAGTAATACAGGTTATGTATAACAGTACCTTCTCCAGGGGCATTCACCCACGCACCCGCGAACGAATTTACTGGGAATAATATAAATAATGCTAAAACAAATTTTTTCATGATTTAGTAAAACTAAATCAAAAAAAATAAACGGCAACTAGAAATTTTAATGAACTGTCTTGGAAAGTTTATCGATAGAACCAGCTATCAGTTTTTTGAAATCGTTGTCGTTGCCAGCTTCATCTATCGCCTTAGATGCAACTTCAACAGTGATCAAAGATATATTCTTTTTAATATCTTCAATGGCCTTGTCTTCAAAAGATTGTATTTTTTGCAGCGCAAGCTTTTTACGAACTTCAACATCCTGCTCAAGCTTGGCTCTGGTATTGGTAATTATCTGCTCAGATTCTTCTCTTGCGTGCTCAAGCATTTGTTTTGCTTCTTTCTCAGTTCTGGCAAGCTTTGCTTCAGCTTCATGAAGCAAGCTTAAAGCCTGTTTTTTCAGCGATTCAGCTTCATCAAGGTTTTTTCTTATGCTTTCAATGCGACTATCAAGCATGCCTACTATGGCTTTTTTCATAGGCTTGAACGTCATCGCGAAGAAAATAACGGTAACTACCGCAACAAAGAACTGTTCATCAAAATGCATAAAGGTGCTGTTAGTTAATTATTAATAAATTTGCTGCCAGTACAATTTTGGCAGGGAACAAGTAAAAATTCGCATGGAGCTACTGGGCGTAACTTCAAGAATTTTTTCGAAGTTACATGCCAAAATTGGCAGCAGCCTTTCAGGTTATGGCAAAAATTTAAAACTAGTGCGTTAAAAAGCTCGTGGGTATGACTCACTACCCCGCTCACTTTTTGCCTGCTATTTTTAAATTTTTGTCTCATAACAAATTTTATGAATAATTAGCTAACAACACCTAAGAGCCTGTTTTTAAAAGTTTTTCAACTTTTGCTTTTTCAATTTTAATACCGGCAACTTTTTCTACTATCTCATTAACGTAAGCTAAAATATTAGCATTAAGTTCGGCTATCGCTTTCTCTTTAGCAAGATTAACCTCTTTTTCTGATGCTTCAATATCTTTTTTCAGTTGGGCATCAGTTTCGTTCATGTTCTTCTCGTAAAGAGCAATGCCGCGCTTGGTAGCTTCAGTGGTTATGGTAAAGGCATCAGCCCTTGAAGATGCCGTTCTGGCCTCAAATTCACCATTAACCTGCTGTGCAGTGTTTTTAAAGTGCTCGGCCGCGTTAACATCAGAAGCTATTGCCGTTTCGCGGCTTTCAATAACTTTAGAAAGCTTAGGTACCGCAAGCTTTGAAAGAAAGAAATACACCACCCCAAGGCATACAAAAAGCCAGAATATCTGCGATGTAAAAGTATGTATCTGTTCTAACTGCGGCACCTTAATGCTTCCTTAAATATTAGTGTTTACCAGCTTTAGCAGGTGCAGCTTGTTCAGTTGCAGCTTTTTCAGCAGGAGCTTCAGCAGGTTTAGCGCTGAAAATAAGTATACCAAGTACGAATGCAAGTAGACCAAGTACCTCTGCGAATGCAGCGCCTACGAATGCCATACCTTTCATTTTGCCTTCAGCCGATGGGTTTCTAGCTACGCCAGAAAGATAAGCGGCGAATACGTTACCCACACCGATACCGGCACCAATAAGACCAGTAGCTGCTAAACCAACGCCAATATATTTTAAAACTTCCATTTCCATTTTCTTTTCCTTCTTATTGTTATTAAATTCTAAAATTTTCCCTTTTATTAACCTACACTCACCAGAAATCAATGCATATTAACGGCATCATTCAGGTAAACGCATATTAATATCGAGAAAATGAACGCCTGAATGAAACTTACCAGAAGCTCCATACCAACAAGGCCAACTGTAAATGCCATTGGAAACACTCCCAATGCAAAGAATATACCGCCAAGGCTTATTATAAAGCCCGCGAATATCTTCATAACAATGTGTCCGGCTGTCATTGCAACTGCCAGCCTTATACCAAGGCTGAACGGCCTGATAAGGTAAGAAATTATTTCAATAGGGGTAATAAGAATAAGCGAAAGTGGTGGAACCCCTTGTGGAACGAACAGGTGTAAATAATGCAACCCATGAAGAGAGAAACCAATGATATTAACCACAATGAAGCAGAACAGTGCCAATGCAAATGTTGTAGCAATATGGCTGGTTACGGTGAAAGAGTAAGGTATCATGCCTGCAAGGTTGCAGCCAAGAATAAGTAGGAACAGGCTGAACACGAAAGGCAGGTACTTCATACCTTCTTTTCCTACGTTATCACGCACCATACTTGCTATAAAATCGTACAGGCTTTCAACCAGCGCCTGAAACCTGCCCGGAACCAAAGAGGCTTTTCTGGTGCCAAGCACAAAGAAAAGTAAAATTGCAAAAACTACTCCGAACAGAAAAACTGTCGAGTTCGTAATGCTAATATCATAACCGCCAAGGTTAAGCTCGGCTAATTTAGTGATCTCAAACTGATGTAAAGGAGAGTGTCCGCCCGCCATATCAAAAACTTATTCTAAATTAATTATTTCGTGGCCTTATATATATTATATATCGAACCTGCAAGCCCTAAAATAATCATAACCAATAAAAAAATTGGGCTAGTGTCGAAATAGTCATCTATCCAGTAGCCCGAGAACACTCCAAACAGCATTCCACCAACAATTTCAGCGAATGCGCGCTCACCCATTATCTTATCGCTTTGTGGCTTTATTTGGTCTTCTTTTTTAAGCTTGCTAAGCCCCTGCTCTATCTCAGAGGCTTTTTTATCAAATTCGTTCATTTCAACCTACTTAGCAGCAGGCGTTGTTTCTACCTTCGCAGGGGTAGTTGCTGGGTCCTTCTTAGCTTCAAAAGCTTCTTTTCTAACAGCATCTACGCTTTTTCCGGCAAGCAGGCCGTCAATATACTTAGCTGTGCCTGCATATTCGCGAGATTCAAGGAAACGTTTGCCATTTATGAATATAGATGGTGTAGAAGTTACCAGAAGT
>CAZLZP010000051.1:2118-11235 GCA_964564045.1 uncultured Rickettsiales bacterium | reverse complement strand
TGTTATCACCAATATTAACTTCAGCACCGGAAGTTTCAACGAAACCACCTACACCAGTACCAGCACCTTGTGCAGATATCTGGCCATCGAAATTCAGAACATCAGTTCCCCAAATTTCAACAGTACCGCCGTTACCATCAGTAGTAGCATCTACGTTTATTGTAGCAGCAGTTGATACATTAGTATTTTTACCGCGCACTTCAACTGTACCACCGTTATTACCGTTCTGAGCAGTAATTGAACCACCAAGATTAATTGTATTACCAGTAACTTTTACAGAAGCAGCTTCTGTAACGCCATCAAGGTTTATAACGCTACTTACAACACCAGCTGCATCTTGGGCTGAAATAGCCACTTTGCCGCCAGCAGCCTGAAGAGCTCCTGTGTTTTCAACGTTAATATTAGAGCCCGCAGGAACCGCGAAGCTAACAAGGCCATCGCCCATAAAATCAAGCGTGAAGGCGCTATCGCCACCAGCAAGATTGATATTACCAGCCGTAGCATTGATAGTACCTGAGTTTGTAACAGATGGAGCAACAAGATCAACCAGACCAGTATTCGCAACAGTTATAGTACCAGCGTTTGAAATAGAAGCGCCAGCATTGCTAGCACCAAAGTTAAATACGCCAGAATCAACACCTGAAATAAAATCAGAGTTAGATATACCGCCTGTAGAAACAACCAGGTTTGGAACGTTAACAACCGCGCTAGAGCCAAATACTGTACCAGCCGGGTTAATAAGGAATAGATTTACGTTAGTTGAAGTAAGTGAACCGAAGATCATCGAAGGATTTCCGCCAGTTACTCTTGAAAGGTTAGTTGCTGAGCCTACGCCACCGTTATAAGTGTATATTACAGACTGCCCTTCATTAATGTTATAATTTTCGAAGTTGGTAACTGATGTTGTTGAACCAGCATCAATATTAATTGTTGTTTGGTTTGCCACTGTGTTGTCGAAGCTACCAGAGCCCACTACGAATGTTCCATCTACAACCTGCGCATTAGAATTTGCGGGAGTGAATATAAAGGCAGCCGCAGCTAACGCTGAAGATGCATAAAGTTTGCTTGAGAAACTTCTAAGTGTTGCAGTGGTATTCATAATCAACCTCATTGGTTATTATTATAGAATTATAAAAATGTAGTTTAAGACCCCCAAAATGAATTGCTGTAATTATGCAACAAATTTTGCTAATTGGCCTGTAATTTATATCAAGTTTTAGATAAATACAACTAAAATTAAAAAATGGAAGCTGTTTCTTAAGAAATAAGAGGAATTTTTTAGACCAATTTCATACCACTGCGCCCCTTGAAGTTGGCGTATCAATTACTTTTCAAAAAATATGATGTGAAATTTTGGGCAGCAAAAATAGATCGCAAATAAAATTACAAAAATTGCACGAACCAAGTATTAAGTGAACGTTATTAGAAAACGTAGCTTAAGCCAAAGCTAAAGCGAACATCTCTATCACTTTCGGCGCTAAGATCTTTTGTAAGTGGCTTAGCAACTTCAGTATAACCAGTTATGCTATCCGTAATGTTGAACCTTACGCCGGCACCAGCTGAAGCAGCTGAAGTTGTAGGGTCTTCACCAGTGATAAGATCTTTCTGCCATACTCTGCCGATATCGTAGAATGAGTAAAGCTGAAGATTAGTTAGGTACTTATAAGTAGTATCAATACCGTACTGAAGTTCAACCTTAGCAGCAACGCCAGCATCACCGGTTATTTCTGAGAAATCGTACCCGCGGCCGAACTCTCTGCCGCCAAAACCAAACTCTTCAGAAGCAAGAAGTCCTTCATTACTGTACTGACCAGCAGATGCTAAAAATAGAACAAGCTTATCAACAAGTGCCTGCGTTCTGCTGGCTTCGTAGTTGAATCTGGTGAATACGCCTTCGCCATTAGCGCGCGAGGTTGTATCAGTATCTTGCGAGGCATCGAATATATCAAACCCTTGGGTAACAGATAAATCAAGCAGGTTAACACCACCGTGCCTATCGGCAAGATCGTACGTACCACCTAGAGTTACTGCCCTAACTTTATCTTCATAAAGGTTAGTACTTAAAGCATCAGTATCTGTAGCTTTGGCAGAAAAGTTAATACGGCCAGAAAGGTTTTCTCTGCGTGTACGCAGAAATGGGTGCGTAACTTCCGCTTCATAAACGGTTGTATCACCAACAATATCCAGAACTTCAAGGCTTGATCCAGGGTGAGTGCTTGTTTTGCTGGCAGCGAAGTTAAGCTTAGTACCTTCATAGCCAACTGGCTGAGAATAAGCTAAGCGACCAGAAAGAAGCTCGTTATCAATAGGGGCAGCTATTACAGTTGCAGTAATTTTTTCAGAAAGTCCTAACGCCGAATTCAAATTACCTTCAGCAGTTGCAAGGTACGGGCCAATGAATTTAGAGCCAGAGTTATCGATAGTAACAGTACCATCAAGCTTTTCGTGACCAAGATCGATTATTATATCAGTACCACCAGTACCAGAAGCAGATGGGGTTAGAACCGCAGAAGCTTTTGTTCCGGCAAGATCGTTCATTAACAGCAAATATCTTTCAAGGTTTTTTGCGTTAAGCGCACCTTCCTGCTTAATTTTTTCAGCGTAACGGTTAACTATTCTCATGTTAGCTTTTTCCACGCCCTGAACAGCAACGCTATTAACGAACCCTTCAACTACCTGAATTTTAACATCAGCCCCACCTTTGTTGAACTGCTGCTGAGGTATAACAGCCCTGGAAATGATATAACCAGCTTCCCTGTATTTTTTAGTGATAGCATCACGAATGGCATAAACATCAGCCAGAGTTACTTCCTGACCAATTTTATCAGAAGATAGTGAGGCAAGCTCTTCATCAGAAAAAACATTGTTGCCTTCAACCGAAACCGTGTTCAGTTTAAGATAAACATTTTCAGCGCCAGGGATATCAGCCTGAGCCACCTGATCTTTGATCTCAATATTATTAGCTGGTTGGGGCTGTATTCTAGATTTCATTAAACGCTTCTGAAGCGCATCAGACTCTGCCACGGAGGTTATAGCGTGTGAAGGCAGAGGAAATGCCGATACAGCTAATAAGGCCCAAATAATATGTTTGTTTTTCATAACCTATCCTAAAATTATACTTTGATTGGAATTTATACCACTTTAGCGCGGGACTATATATATGTGAGGTACCCCATGCAAGTTTATTCCGCTAAATTTTTACAGCTATTGCATTTATGTACCACTATGCATGCTTGCGAATTCCATACTTTATATTTATGTGGGTTGCTATACAAACAGCTGTGATAAAATACATTTTTACATTTTTAGTATTAGCGATAATTGCCACTGTAGTTTTCTGGCAGCGATTGCCGTATGAGAACGCCGCAGCACGGCAAATAAAGTATGCGTTGGAAAATAAGGGCATTGAGGTTAGCTCGCTGAAGGTAGTGAGCGCAAATAACTCGGAAGCAGTTATTTCAGATATTGAATTGGGCAAGCCTACTCAAGTAACCATAAAAAAACTGGTGATCAAGTACGACCTGAAGAAAATTCTGCTGGGAACGTTCTATCAGAAACTAAATGTTGAAGGCACAGGTTTAGAGTTTAAGGCCAAACCATATAAGGTTACAGCCGAAGAAATAAGTATTAAGGCCAGTCGCGACAAAAGTAAAAAATGGCAAGGCACTATAACTGTGCCATCTATTAATGTATCTGGCGCAGCGGAGGAAATCCCCCCCCTGACAATGATTATAGACTTCACCGCAACCGCCGAAGATATATTCGCAAAAATAAATATGCACGATGCCAAAAACTCCACAAAGGCCGATATGGAGCTTTCTGTGCCAGCGGCTACTCCTACCGCAGGAAGTATTTTGGTTAAGCAGGTGCAGTTTCCGTGGGGTGGTGGGGTAGTATCTTCCGGCACAGTGAATATTTCTTTAGATATGCAAAAGCCCGTAATGGCCACGGTCAACCTGAAAAATGTAGATCTTGCCAGCACACTTGGCGAGGCAAGTGATGGAAAGATAAGCGGAACAGGAAAAATAAGCGGCACATTTCCTGTAATATACAATACTGATGGCAGTATAAGCCTTCAGAATGGCGAGGCAAAAGCTATTGATACAGGTACAATATCTGTATCCCCTACCCTTCTTCCGGGCGAGAATGAAGAATTAAAACTGGCCCGCACCACACTGGAAAACTTTCACTATACTAAACTTAGAATTCTAGTATCATCCAAAGGCGATAAATCTCAAATAAGTTTGGCGCTTGAAGGAAGGAACCCGGATGCGCCGGAAGCACGGCCAGTAAATTTTAATATTAACTTAAGCGGCGATATTCTGCCTTTAATTCAGCAAAGTATATTACCGATAAACGACATTAAAAAACTTTTTAAACAGGAAAAATAAATGAAAACATTAGTTAATATATCCGCTTTTTTGTTAACGCTTGCAGTTATTTCCTGCTCGCCAACAGTAAAGGTGCAGGCACCAGATAAGCCAATTGAAATAAACCTTAACGTTAAAATTGAACACCACATTAAAGTGGAAATTGAAAAAGACGTTAAACAGGCAATTGCAAATAACCCGAATATTTTCTAACCAAGGAGAACTAACATGAAAAAACTTATAGTAGGAATTTTAGCTTTAATAATTGCAGTGCCGGCATTCGCGCTTGATTTGCAAACAGCTCGCCAACAGGGCGTTTTAGGCGAAAAGGCCGATGGCTATGTTGCAGTTTTAAAAGCAACCCCTGAAGCCACAAAACTGGCTGATGAAGTAAATGCCGCACGCAAAGCTGAATATACCCGCATATCTAAAGAGAATGGCCAGAGCGTTGATGTGGTGGCTAAAGTTGCAGCAGAGGCTATCGCCAAAAAACTTGGGAAGTAGCTTTTTTGTAAAAGTATGCACTTAAAGAAACTAATTATTCTTCTTGCTCTGTTTATCCAGCTTTTTTCTGCGAGCACTTTTGCCGGAACTTATGACTTGGATATTGCCTATAAAATGGTAAACAAAACCGGCAGGGATGTTAGTAAAATAACTATCAATGGCACGATTCCAGGGCCAACTTTACGCTTTAAAGAAGGCGAAGATGTAACGGTAAACGTTACGAATCATCTTGATGAGAATACTTCGATACACTGGCATGGGTTATTGCTTGATGGCTCTATGGATGGCGTTCCGGGGCTAAACGGATTTAAAGCCATAAGGCCCTGGCAAACATTTACCTATAACTTTAAAATACGCCAGTCGGGCACTTACTGGTATCATTCGCATTCTAATGCACAGGAGCAAGATGGTAACTATGGCTCTATGGTTATTACTCCAAAGGGTGGTGAAAAAATAAAAGCTGATCGCGATTATGTAATATTACTTTCCGATTTTACCGAAGAGAACTCGAAACAGATCCTTCAAAACCTGAAAATGGATTCTGATTATTATGCTTATGCAAGGCGTACAGTTCGTGATTTTGTGCGCGATGTAAAAACTAAAGGCTTTAAAAGCGCTTGGCAGAACCGCAAAGAATGGGGGCAAATGCGAATGCTACCAACTGATCTTTCCGATGTGAGCGGCTATACATTTCTTATGAATGGCAGTAACCCCGAACAAAACTGGACAGGACTATTCAAAAAAGGTGAGAAGGTTAGGCTGAGATTTATCAATGCATCTTCAATGTCTATTTACGATATAAGAATACCAGGCCTAAAAATGAAAGTAGTTGCGGCAGATGGCCAGAATGTAGAACCGGTTTCTGTTGATGAGTTCCGTTTTGGCGTAGCTGAGACCTACGATGTTATAGTAGAGCCGAAGGAAGATAAGGCCTACACTATAGCCGCTGAACCTATTGACCGCAGTGGATTTGGGCTTGGAACATTAGCGCCCAAAGAAGGAATGAAAGGCGAGATACCGGCACAAAGACCCCGCGCATTACTAACCATGGTTGATATGAACATGGAAAAAATGATGATGGAAATGCCAGACATGGATATGTCTAGCCCAGATTCAATGGAAAGTGGATGGGCGAAAGCAGGAACCCCAGAAGGACATAAAGCGCTAAATTATTCTGACCTGCGATATTTGGGAATCCAGACCGATACCAGGAAACCAGAAAGAGAGATAGCCGTTGTTCTTGGCGGCAGTATGGAAAGATACATATGGACAATGAACGGCAAGAAGTTTGATGAGGCGCTGCCTATAAATTTAAAATACAATGAGCGTGTTCGCTTTAACTTCACTAACGATACCATGATGGCGCACCCGTTGCATCTTCATGGAATGTTTGTGCAGTTGGAAAATGGCCAGCCAGCGAATAAAATGCCAAATAAGCATACAATTATAGTTCCACCCGGGCAGTCTATATCTGCGTTACTTACCGCTAATGAATCAGGCGAATGGGCATTCCACTGCCATCTTATCTATCACATGCTTACCGGCATGATGACAAGTGTAGTTGTAGCTAAACCTGGTGAAGATATTGATACCAGTGTTCAACCAAAAATGGATATGGGGGAACATAGTGCACATCATTAAAACATTACTGATCACTGGTTTATTCTTTGCCCCTGCTATTGCTAATGCAATGGATATGGCTGAAATGATGGAAGGCGAACAAACTATATTTCACGGCTTCACATTAGATACAGATGTAGGCAATGGCCGCGAAGGAACATTAACTACCTGGGACTTTGATGGCTGGATAGGTGGAGATATTAATAAACTACATCTGAAAAGTGAAGGCGAGAGAGTAGATAACAAAACGCATCAGGCGGAGTTCTGGGCAATGTACAGCAGAAACCTTGTAGAGTTCTGGGATGTGCAAGTTGGTGTACGGCATGATATTGAGCCTGAGCATACTTCTTATCTGGTTGCCGGCTTTGAAGGAATGGCCAAGCATTTTTTTGAAGCGATGAAGGTGATGTTAGCGCCCGTGTCAGGCAGGAAAGAGATTTTCTTATTACCCAAAGGTTCATTCTACAGCCTTATGCAGAGGTGAGTATTTTTGCGCAGGATGTTGCCGACCAGGAAGTTGGCGCTGGAATTTCAACTGGCGAAATAGGCTTGCAGGCCCGTTATGAGATTAGCAGAAAATTTGCGCCGTATATTGATGTTCGTTATGAAAGCAAATTTGGCGAGACTGCAAATATGGCTAAAAATGCGGGTGAAGCCCAAGATGATGCGATAATAAGCGCCGGAATAAGATTTAAATTTTAATGATTAAGGAAAAATTGCCATGAATAACAAAGCTAAATTAATTTCAATGTTAACAATTTGTGCGGCAACAATATTGCATACTGAAAACGCTTCTGCCCACCTTAATGCAAAGGCCGATGAAGAAAAATGCTATGGCATAGCAAAAGCCCATAAGAACCACTGCGCCAGCCCTTCAAACAAGCATGCCTGCGCTGGAATGGCCAAGAAGGACAACGACCCGAATGAATGGATGATAGTTGTAAAAGGCGCCTGCAAAAAACTGAAAGGCTCGCTAGCGCCAAAAGTTACAGTTGATTAACATTACTGCCAAGTGCCGTTGTTTGAACGACATGCGGTGCCAGAAGTATTGTTACCATAATAATCGGTTTTATTATAGTTACGGCAAACCTGCCCGTACTGGTTATTGAATGTACCTGTTGGGGTTATTGTGCCAGCTGCACCATTTGGCTCTGCCCAGTTGTAGGTTTCGCCGGTGCGAGCATTCTCAAGCGCATTCTGAATAGAGTTGGCGTTCTGTGGGTTGCCAAAATTCTGCTGGTTATATGCATTAGTATCTGCGCTATCTAGTGATGTACCCACGGAATTTCCAGCCATGCCGCCAAGTATTGCGCCGCCTATAGTGGCTGCGGTATTACCCTTCCCTTTGCCTATATTACTACCAATGATACCACCGCCAATACCACCAAGTACCGTACCTGCCTGCGCCTTATTTATGCCGCCGGCACCAGGGCCAGCACCAGGCTGCGCGCAAGAAGCCACGAAAAATGCGGTCGAAAGAGTTATAATGGTTATATAGTTCTTCATGGTAGCTCCTGTTTTATTTCCGTTAGTATACAGTTATACGATAGATTGCGTATAATACCTGCAATTTTTATTATAATTTATTATTAGCTTTAAGAAGTATCATTGCAGGAAGCTCTGAACCAGCCTTCTGACATGATTTAGTACCAACATCGAAGGCATCTTTAAGCTTCTTCATATTACCCTCATCTTTTGCGGCAGAAGCATCACCCATTTTATATACTAAATTTTCAGAGTCCAGCATCGCTTGCCAGATGGCCTTATCGTTACGATCAGCATTATATTTAGCATCACCCTCATCATAGCTTGAGGCGAATTGCTGTATAGCAGTTGCAGAAGCGATATATATCTTCGTACTGGCTTCCGTGTATGTTCTGGCCTGAGGCTCTTTTACCTGCATAGAAATAAAATAGAAATGCCATGCGCAAGAAGCCAGCTTATAGGCTGTTGCATCTGCCGCACTTTCAAAAGTTAGAGACACTTTCTCAGCAGTTGGAATGTTTGCAGTATTATTTACAGCTTTCGGGGACAACGCTTCTTGTAGTGCAGCTTCCAGCTGCTCTTTCGATTTATTTCCTGTTAACTTTTTAGTCGATTCCCATTCAGTTGCAGGTAGTTCACTTATTTGTTTTGAAAACTCTGTGCGTAAAGTTTTTAAAAAAGCCTGTGCATTACTATTATAGGCCGTTGGCACCTGAATTATTTTTGTATCGCCCTTATACCAATCTGTGAAAGGGTCTTCCGCCGCTTTTGCAGATACGGGAATTATTACACTAAGTAGCAAAGTTAATATTAGAATTTTACCGGCGAATTTCATGTGAACTCCTGTTTATAATTACTTCACCAGGCCAGTAAGCCTGTTGAAGTTTGAAAGTGAAATAAGATGCATGTAGATAAGCGACAAGTAGCCATTTTTGTGCCATTCATTTATTTTTGCAGGATCAAGATCGCGAAGTTTCTTTTCATCTACAACCATTAATCCGCTAAGGCTCATAGGCTTTGGCTTACTTTTGAATGTTGCCGTTATTTGCTTAGGAATAAGTAACCCTGCATCTTTAACTTCTTTCACAAAGCTGTGCGTAGCTATATAGCGCAGCAGCCAGCGAATGCATAGCCAAGC
>CAZLZP010000051.1:0-2108 GCA_964564045.1 uncultured Rickettsiales bacterium | reverse complement strand
GCGTAGCTATTGTATCGCGGTGAAACTGCAGGCAGTATTCAAGCGCACTTTTTGTTGAAGCAGTTTCTTTGCCTTCTTCAAAAAATCTGGCATCGCCTTTCTTGGCTTTTTTTATGAACCTGTTCGATGATTCATCAACACACAGAATAAGCTTTTCCTCGGCACCCTTCCCTGCTGACATGAACGCAAATGGATATTTACGAACATAAGCAGGAATGTATATATCTTTTAGCCATTTACCTTCAGAGCCAACGTAAAGATTTTTTGTGTTTTCCAGCCCAACCACGGCAACCGCCTCGCTGGAATTGTTGCTGGAGAATACTATTGGATAGGATTTACATATTTCGGCAAACTCTTTGATAGTAACAGGAACGCTGTTAGTAGATTTACTGAATGAATAATCTATTTTAGTGGAAAGCCCTGCTTCAGCATGCTTATCTTTCATCACCGGAGCGGGAGTTTTAAAGAATAATGGTTGTGAGAACTCGTTATTGTTAGTTGCCTGTTTAGCCATATACACCTCTTGTATTGAGCGGCGATACTACAACAAGATGTGCCTGCGGTCAACCGCCTATTGAAATATAGAAAATATAAGGTTATATAGCCCTTATGAAAAACAAAACCGCAAGCCTTTTAATTATAGGAAACGAGATACTTTCTGGAAAAACCCAGGATAAGAACTTAAATTATATCGCCAAAAAGCTGGCCGATATGGGCATTACCTTCGCTGAAACCAGAGTAGTTCGTGATATTACGGATGAGATAGTTAGCGGCCTGAATGAGCTGCGCCGCAAGTATGATTACGTTTTTACCACCGGCGGAATTGGGCCAACACATGATGATATTACCATTGATGCTGTTGCAAAGGCTTTCGGGGTTAAGGTTATTGTAGACAAGGAAGCCAGAGCTACTCTTGAGGAATATTACAAAACCAGAGGCAGTGAGCTAAACTCCGCAAGGCTAAAAATGGCCGAATTTCCGGAAGGTGCAGAGCTTATTAAAAACCCACTTACCGCAGCGCCAGGCTGTAAAATAGACAATGTTTTTGTTCTGGCGGGCATTCCAAGTATTATGCAGGTTATGTTCGATTACGCATCACAGCATTTGCAACAAGGCAGAAAAATATATTCTGAGGCAATTTACTGCGATCTGGTTGAAGGCGACCTGGCAGCAAAACTTACCGGCATTCAGAACAATAATAACAGCACTGAAATAGGCAGCTACCCTTATGTAGTGCAGGGGAAATATGCTGTTAGCCTGGTTGTTAGATCTACAGACACAAGTGCAGTGGCTAAGGCAGCAAGCGAAATAAAAGAAATGATAACAGAGTTGGGTGGCAAGGTACTAGAAGAATAGCTAGTGCATTATCTAGGGAATTATTTTTTATCTTCGGTCTTTCCCATAGAATCAGCAATGAATTTTGCTAAATTTTTCTTACTGCTTTCGTTAAAATCTTTAATTATTTTCTGATATTCAGGAGTATAACTTGCATATACGCCAGATTTTTTATTATCAGTTCCCGCGCTGGCAATATCAACCTGCAGCCTACTTTTAAAGATAGATAATTCATCAACAGCTTTTTTTGCAAGTTCTTTCTGACCATCACTATAAGCCTTAGCTTGATCAGCCAAGCTTGGGTATTTAGTTAAAAGCTCCTTATACTCGGTGGTAGCAGTAAAATCGTACTTTTCAATTTTTGAAATGCTGTCGTTCACAGAATTAATGTCTTTTAACTGAGAACTTGGTTTTTGTTCTTCAGGAGCTTTTTCCTCTTTGGTTTTTTCAACGGGTTTAGTTACATCTTCTTTATTAAGAGCATCAATGCTTTGAGGTTGCAGCATAGTATCTACCACATCTTCGCCCTGCCCTGTGGCACCAAGCAATTCATCTGCCGACTGATCAGCCGAAGCAACAGGTGCAGCGCCAGCCGGAGCGTACTTACCTTCTTTTATCTGCATATCGTACAACGAGAATGTTTGGCTCATTTTAAGCTTGAACTCAACAACGCCTTCAATACTTGCAACCTTAATATTTTTATCTTCCGAGATAAAATCCCAGTTATAAGCGTTATCGCTAATATCATCTTCAGGGGTTATTCTTTTTAGCGT
>CAZLZP010000050.1:6295-11519 GCA_964564045.1 uncultured Rickettsiales bacterium | reverse complement strand
CATGTAGAAATAGCATTAGATATGATGAGAATGGCTGAAAAGCATGGAGATGCGAGTTTTTTTAAGAAAATTATTCGAGTCGACAATTTTCCAATTCATAGACGATCTGAAAATACAGAAATATCCGGTTTTGTAGCAGCGCATAAATATACTCAATTAAGATTTCGTGAAGATATTTTTGATTCTTCTAAACATCGCATTCGATTCGAGCAGATTTTTAATGGCTTGAACATTCCAGACGGAAAAAATTTAGGCTTAGAAAACCAACCATATGAATATGGAAACGCAGTTAACGTAGGTTTTAAATTTGAAAAGCTTACCGAAGGGCTTTCTGTTACTAATCTTGATATCAAAAAAATGATTGCTTGCCATAAAAATCATAAAGGCAATCCTTTCATAAATGGCGATGATGTAAATTGGGTAGGATTAAACGAAGCACTAGACGGCATAACTCATAAAAAGGCAGCAGAGATAAAGGATACTATAAAGGAAACCGCAAACTATATTGCAGGATACCTTCTTGCTGCAGACTATGCTGCTCAAGGAAAGAAAAGCAAGCTAAGTAAGCTTACTGCAGTTGAGCTTGAAAAAGAGTTAAAGCCTTTAAGGGATAAAGTTATAAAATATTTTCTTGAGAATAGAACGATACCACAAATGGCAAAACTTTCAGATCAATGGCATCGCTTCCGTGTAAGCAGACTCAAAACATCAAATAATGGTAGCACGTTAAGAGATTTCACAGAGGCAGGATGTTGGCATCAAACAACCGCAGAAAAAGAGATAACCGTAACAATTAAAGGTTTAGAAAGTTATACAATAGTTAACCTTACAGACTCAAAAGAACTAAAGGAAGAACATGATGCACTTGGTCATTGTGTAAGTGGCTATGTTAAAGATTGCAAGGAGGGCTACCAGATCTTTTCGATTAGAAAAGATGGCGTTTCGCAAACAACTATGGGGTTTAAAGTAGAGAATGACAAACTTAAGTTAGAACAAAACTATGGCAAAGGAAATCGCAGGCCAAACAACACAGAAAAAGCCGTAGAAGAATGGTTTGTTGCAGGAATCGAAAAAGGTACGATAAAAATAGATCTAAGCAAAGTTGGAGAAATAGAGAGCCTTAGCCAGTTAAGTGCTTTTGAAAATATGATGGGCGTTACTATAAAAAGGCTTACGCCTAAAAGGATACAAAAGAACTTAAATTTGATAACAGAACTTGGAAAGGAATATGGTCAATGGAGTGACGCCGCCGCATCTAAACGAAACCTGTATATGTTCGGACATGAAAATAAAGGTGCAACCATCGAACAATTTGCTACAAATATCGGCGTTGAGTTAGCACAACCTGAACCTAAGCCAGTCGGAAGAATAGAAATCACAAAAGTTATGCCCCATACTGGAGAGAAAAATAAAGGACTTTTTCTACCAGCCTAAACCAAGAACGTTATTCTTACCTTTGCGCCTAAAATGGTGCCGGTATCATCGGTGTTGTTTATGAATTCCAGGCTGCCGCCGTGGTCATCAACTATCTTTTTAACAATTGCTAGGCCAAGGCCCGTACCTTTTTCACGAGTGGTAACGTAAGGCTCGGTTATTTTGGAAATAAGCTCTGCCGGGAAGCCTTTGCCGTTATCTGATATCTCCAGCGTAATATGCTTATCGTAATTAACGTTGATAGATACCCTTGGTTCACCGCCAAGCACGCCCACACCTTTTTCCTTTAAACTTTCTGCGGCGTTCTTCAGAAGATTAATGAATACACGGTTAATCTGTTCTTTGTCGAAATCGAAAACAATGTCGCTTTCAGGAATTTTTACATCATAAATAATATCGGCATGCACAATTTTTTCAGAGAAAACGGCATCACGTATCAGCTGCGATATATTATTCTTGGCAAGTACCGGCTGCGGCATACGCGCGAACTCCGAGAATTCTATAACTATCTTCTCAATATTCTCAGAGTGCTTGATTATTGTATCAACATAACGATTGAAATTTTCCTTCTCGCCCTCTTCGATCTGCGATTCATATTTTTTGCGGATACGCTCCGCCGAAAGATTTATTGGCGTTAACGGGTTTTTTATCTCATGCGCGATACGACGTGCAACATCGCTCCACGCTGCCATACGCTGTGCATTCACCAGCTTGGATATGTTATCGATAGTAATAATGTAACCATCAACATGCTTGTATATCTCTTCAGTAACAACGCGAATAAGCAGGTTGTATATTACACCTTCACGCTTGATATCGAGTTCCTGCTGGAATATCTGGTCTTTCGGGAAATCTTTTATTTTTGAAAAGAAGGTTGTTATTTCCGGGAACACATCAGCAATGTAACGACCTGTAACGTTCTGCCCTTCCATTTTTAATGTTGCAAGCGCGGCCTTGTTATAAATACGAATGCGCTTCTGCTCATCAATAGATATTATGCCCGAATTCACACCGAACAATACAGCTTCAATCAAACGACGACGCTGGTCTATCTGCTTGTTAACTTCCACCAGCTGAGTCTGGTTCTTCTGCAGGTTGCCTGTCATGCGGTTGAAGGCTTTGAACAGAGTTGCTATTTCGTCCCTTCTCTGCTCGGCTTCATCAAGACGAACGGTAAGGTCTCCCGATTTCACCCTTTCTGTTGCAGCGATAAGTTTGTGGATAGGCGCAATGATACGCCCCGAAAATACCAGGCCCAGCCATATTGCAGTTAGTAACAGAATAAGGGCAACACCAATGAACGCCATTACGAACTGAATTTGTATCTGCATGGTGTTGTTCTTAAGCTTGTTATATTCCGCAACGGAATCTTTGGTCTGGGTCATGTAATTCACAACCTTAGGGTCTACCAAACGGCTGATAAGCAGGTATGTATCTTTCAACCCCTTGATCTTTATCAGCGCCTTAACTTTATCTTGGTCTGTTATCAGCACTATTTCGCCTTTATCTGCCTGATCAACGCGTTCCTGCGCCAGCTGCTCTACGCTTGTTAGGTATCCGGCGGCCTCGTCAGAGGAAGCAAAGATATCTTGCTTGCGGAATATCACCGCATCTGTAAGCACACGCCAGGTAACCTGTGCTTTCAGAAAATTGCGGAAATCGTCTTTGCTGTTGATTATGTTCTTGGCATTAAGTTTTATATCTTGCGCCATTGCGTAGGCATCAGCCTTCAAATTGGCCGCGTGTTCATTAAGGTAGCCTTCCGCAACCTCAGTTGAGTTTTCCAAAGCGGAAGTTATTTTTACATCGAACCAGCTTTGCACGCCATAAATGAAGAAGAACACAGAAAAGCTAGCCATTACCAAACTTGGAATTACGGTAAGCAGGCTGAACGTAATAACTATACGGCGCTGCAGCTGCGAACCACCAACCGCTTCCTTGCGGCGTTGTATCCAGATACGTGAAACGCGCGAAAGTATGATAAGCCCAAGCGAAAGAACTATGGCAAGGTTAAGCAGCAACAGAGCAAAAACCAGATTGTAGTCGTACTCGGGCGAAACAAAGTTTTTAAAGTATATGGTGTAAATAAATATCGATACCAATACGAAACACGCTGCCAAAACGAGTACAGCGTTTTTTGTGTTGAATAATTTTTCTTTGATATTAAGCATAATTTTAGTTGCTAGAGTCTAGAGTTTAGAGTTTAGTTTTTCTAGTATAAATTAGGAACCGCCGGTTAGGTAACATTTTAAGTAAAAAATGGAAAAAAACGTAAAGAAATTTGCTGAAGATGTATTAAAAGCATCAGGCAAAATCGCCCAAAAATACTACCCCGACCATGCTATTCTTGGCGAAGAATATGGTTACGAGAAATCTCGCGAAAAAAACACCAAAAAAACCCACACCTGGGTGATAGACCCTATTGATGGAACCTCTAGTTTTGTGGCTGGCAGGCCGATTTTCGGCATTATGCTTGGCCTGCTGGAGAATGAAAAGCCAGTGCTAGGCGCAGTTTACCAACCAGTTACAGATGAACTATGGCTTGGATATAAAGGCAAAACCACGCTGAACGGCAAGCCCGCGAAGGCTTCAAAAAAGGGTAAGAACGAAAAGCTTATAATAGCAACCACTTCTCCCCACCTGCTGAATAGAAAAGGCCTGAAGGAATGGGATAAGTTACGTAAAAAATCCAAAAATGTTATATATGGTGGTGATTGCTATAATTACTGCCTGCTTGCCAGCGGCCTGGTAGATGTCGTGCTGGAACAAGGCCTAAAACCCCATGATTACCTTCCATTACTGCCTATTTTAATAGGCGCCGGAGCCAGTGTAGACCTGAAGGTACATAAGGATAGCACGGCCGATATACTGGCTTATTGCTAACATACAAAGCCATTGACACCGCCTTAAAATCGGCCATAATGCGCCATAATAATTTTGTATTGTATGAAAAATAACAGAACAAATAATTAATATGCTGCACCTTGTTACATACAATGTGCTGCTTAAAACTATGCGCTAATCGCTGCTGGCTTTCGTTAATGCCGCTGTGAAAAGCGGTAACAATTAACGGTAAAGCGATGTCTGAAAATAACAACGATAACAAAGGCAAAACAACCCTTTCACTTGGCGGCGGGCTGAACAAAAAGTTCGAGTCGGGCACTGTGAAGCAGAACCTTTCGCGCGGGCGCAGCAAAACCGTTACTGTTGAAGTTAAAAAATCTAAATTTCTGCATAAGAACGAGGAACAGGAAGCTGATCTTAGCGGGTTAACTGATAAAGAACGTGAATTCAGAATGGCGGCGCTAAAGCAGGCGGCAGAAAAGAAAGATGATGGCACAACCCAGATAACAAAAAACAAAATTGAAGTTAAACAAAGCGCCAGCGATAAACTGGAAAAATTACAGGAATCAGCCAGCACACCTCAGGCTCAACCTAATTTCAAGCAGCAGGAACGCGTTGGTGATAAAAAGGAAAAGCCTGCAACATCTGTTCGTACTCCAATTACCGTAGAAGAAGAAATTGAAGAAAAGAAAAAAGCCAATAAAGGCAAAGTTGTTGATGACAGAAGAGACAGAGGTAAATTAACCATTACACAAGCTCTGAACTTTGATTCTGAGGAAAAAGTGCGTTCGTTCTCTTCCATGCAGCGCCAGCGCCAGAAAAAATTAAAACAACAGCAGCAGAATACCGGCGAAGCATCCTTCAAAGCCAAAGAGATTATCATTCCAGAATTAATTACAGTACAGGAACTTGCCAACAGAATGTCTGTTCGCGCGGCTGATGTTAT
>CAZLZP010000050.1:0-6285 GCA_964564045.1 uncultured Rickettsiales bacterium | reverse complement strand
TAAAGGAACTGATGAAGCTTGGCATGATGAATCGCGCCGGTGATGAAATAGATGCCGATACCGCGGAACTTATTGTTGGTGAATTCAAACATATTCCTAAACGCGTTTCTGCTTCTGATATTGAAGATAAGCTAAAAGAAGAGACCGCAGACGACAAAGACCTGAAGCCAAGACCTCCGGTGGTTACCGTTATGGGCCACGTGGATCATGGTAAAACCTCACTGCTTGACGCACTTCGCATGGCCAATGTTGTTGATGGTGAAGCCGGTGGCATAACCCAGCACATAGGCGCCTACCAGGTTACTACTGAAGGCGGACAAAAAATTACCTTCCTTGATACACCAGGCCACGCAGCTTTCACCGCAATGCGTGCTCGCGGTGCCAACGTTACCGATATAGTTATTCTGGTTGTTGCCGCAGATGATGGCATTATGCCGCAAACAATTGAAGCAATAAACCACGCTAAAGTAGCAGGCGTTCCTATAGTTGTGGCCATAAATAAAATTGATAAGCCTGATGCAAACTCGAAAAAGGTAAAAGAAGAACTACTGACCCACGAGCTTGTAGTAGAAGATTTTGGCGGTGAAGTTCAGGCGGTTGAAATTTCCGCAAAACAAAGAACCAACCTTGATAAACTGCTTGATGCTGTTCTGGTTCAGGCTGAAATGCTTGACCTGAAAGCAAGCGTAGACCAAAAACCTCGCGGCACTGTTATTGAAAGCCGTATCGATAAAGGTAAAGGTGTTGTGGCCACCCTGCTTGTTCAGCGCGGCACATTACGCAAGGGCGATATTGTTGTTGCCGGCGCCGCAGAAGGCAGAGTTAAATCTATCAGTGACGACAAAGGCAACCCGCTTGAAGAAGCTGGCCCTTCTCAACCTATCGAAGTACTTGGCTTCAATGAGGTTCCGGTTGCAGGCGAAGTTTTCGCAAAAACTGAAACCGACAAAGAAGCACGCGACATTGTTGAATATCGCAGAAAATTATTGCTGGTTGAAAAACAGAAAGCCGCCGGCAAAGGCACGCTTGATAACCTGTTCAAACAGGCATCTAGCGGCATGAAGGAACTTAATGTTATAATAAAAGGTGATGTTCACGGCTCGGTTGAAGCTATATGCGGAAGCCTGCAGAAAATAGAAAGCGATGAGGTTAAAGTTAAAGTTATTCACTCTGCCGCAGGCGCTATCACCGAATCGGATGTGCAGCTTGCCAACGCAACCAACGCCATGATACTTGGCTTTAACGTTCGTGCGGAAGCAAACGCAAAAACACTGGCCGAACAGGAAAAGATAGATGTTCGTTATTTCAATATAATTTATAACCTTATTGACGATGTAAGGCTGATATTAAGCGGAATGCTTTCTCCGATAATTCGCGAGCAATTCCTTGGGAACGCTGCTATTCAGCAGGTGTTCAAAGTTTCTAAGGTTGGCAAAATTGCCGGCTGTAAAATTACCAATGGTATTGTTAAACGCGGCGCAGGCGTAAGGCTGTTGCGTGATAACGTTGTTATACATGAAGGCAAACTAAAAACACTGAAACGCTTCAAAGATGAAGTTGCAGAAGTACGCGAAGGTTTTGAATGCGGTATGGCCTTTGAAAATTATGAAGATATTAAAGAAGGCGATACTATTGAAGCCTACGAAACAGTTGAGGAGAAAAAAGTTTTAGCTAATTAGTTATTTGGTGATTTGGAGTAAAAATCCATATACTAAAACCTAAAACCGAAATCCTAGAGCATGAGAGAAACCAGTACACGTCAGTTAAAAGTAGGCCAGGAGATAAAAGAAATACTCTCCAACGAATTTATGCGTGGCGATATTTATAACGTAAAAACCCACCAACCGATAAACATTACCATCTCGGAAGTTAAGGTTTCACCCGATATGCGTAATGCTACCGTTTACTTCATTCCATTCGGCGGACAGAATGTTGATCAGAAATCTACGCTTGAAGCACTGGCGAATGTTGCCGGTAAATTAAAGGGCCTGGTCGGCAAAAAAATGAAAATAAGAAATATTCCAAGCTTCATATTCCGCCTTGATAACAGCTTTGACGAAGCTAAGAAAATGAGCGAATTACTGAATAAGATAGAGGATTGACTTATTAAGCCTTACCACGAGGTGTGTTATTCGGCCCTCTCATATCTCTATAGTCATAGCGCTTCTTAGGATCAACTCTAATTTCTATATCATTTCGTGAAACCTCTATACCGCCTTTCCTTATTTCGCTTTTTAAGGCTTGTATCCTTTCTGGTTTTATTCGGTGAATAGTGTGTTCAGGCTTAACTTCTTCGCCTTTAAAGAAAACTATTTTATAATCGTTGGTGGCCCCTACTGAATACACACGTGCAAAGGTTATACCTTTATTTTCCTTAAGTGTTTTAAAATATTGGGAACCTCTTTCACCCTCTTTTTTAGCCTGTCCATTCGCTTCGGCTTTTGCAACATATTCTTTCATTCCCTTAGATTTTAGATATTTTCTTGCAATCTCCTCTGCGTCCTCTGCTATAGGAAGATCAATTCTTGCAGCTGTACTACCGTTTTGTGACACCAGATTTATTACTGATCTTCGACCTTTTACATCATTCACTTCCTTGATGCTGAACTTACATTGTCGCAAGGCAAAAGAGTTTCCTATTTTATTATCTATCTCTTTAACAACATCACCTTCAAGTTTGATGCCAGGTTTATGCTTAAATCCCATTTTCTTAAGCACTTTAAGTTTTTCCTTAAAATCCTCCTCGCCGGAAGGCGTAACATTCATTACTGCGCTATCTAAATGCTTATTATAAAAAAAGAATGTAACAGGAAAATCTCCAGGCGTGCGTGGATTACCACGAGTAAAATCAAACCTGTTATGCGTTTCTACAAGTTCAGTAAGTTCCTGCAATTTAGGCTTTAGAAATGACATTTTCCCCACTTATTGAATACAGATGCTAATACCAAATAATCTTTTATAAATCAATTGCTTTTTATCATTTTATTAAAATGGCGGCTAACTAAATTAGATAGAGGATTAGCGACGCATTCCTGTAGGGCCAGGCCTAGTTAAACCATTAAAAATCCCATCAAAACTACTTTCCAGAATATATCTAACCTCATGTTCAATCCTTCCACTTGCATCTTTATGCCCTTCCAACGTTTCTGGGTCTGGTGTTGTTCCACATATATGAATATATTCTGCTCGCAAAGCTTCTTTATATCTTTCTTGAGCAACCATACCGCCAGCCATTTTTTCTCCAAAATAAAGCGTAAGCGCTTTTTCAATCTGCCCCTTCTTTAATAAACCTTCAGAATTGTTGGCATCTAATTTTAAATTTTTTGTAATTTCCTGCACTGCATTCTGCACCACATCAACCAGAACTAAATCTGCACTACCAGGTGAAGATTGGGCAAAAATATTCTTAAAACCCTGTAGATTGTTCTGTGCGGCAGAAAAGAATTGATCAACTTTGTCATCAAGAAGGTAATCTTTCTTCTTAGAGGTTACAGACCTTACCCAGTTTATAGTTGTTTTTACTAAACCACTACCCGCACTAATTTCAACCGGCGGAGCTACTTCAAGCTTATCAAAATTTATCTTCCCATGCATTGTTGTAGGAAAAAATGCTGTGCCAGTAATTTTTGCAAAGCTTGAGTATACTATATTTGTTACATCCACCTCTATCCTTCCAAGCTCTTTTTGCAGAACAGATTTGTACAAATCATAAGAAACGCCAACTTTCTGAGTAAGCTCTTCTTCCAGTGCCGCCATATATCTTTTCTGCGATTCACGGAACGGTTTATAATTTCCGCTAAAATGTGGATTTATAGATATGTTAAGATCATTTTTACCTATAGTATTACTTTTAGAAATAGCTTTTTCCCTGATGCTGCTTGTTATAGAATGAACAAACAATCTAACTTCTTTAACAAGAGCCCTTTCCGATACACTACCCATGTACCTTTCCTCTTCGTATTTTACCAGCGCACCTTCTATCTCTGCAAAAAATTTTGGAATGGACTCTCCCCATACCTCTTCAGACATTCTATTACGAATTCTTGCCGAACTGCGTTTTGCAAAATAACCTTTAGGCTCTAGCGCCATTTCAGCAGCCTTCTGAGGACTAACATCTTGTGGCACATCAATTACCACCATATGGCGTTCTTTGAGAAACCTTTTAAGCTCCCTCTCTTCGCCTGGTGATAATTTAATTTCTTCGCTCATAAAAGTTATTATCTTTCATTAACCTTTACGCCAGTGGTGTTCCTGAAAGCGGAATTCATTGCAGCTATATAGTTAGAAATAAACTTATCAGTTTCAACACCTTCTCTTTCACAGCTTTTATTGATAAAATCTTTATTTTTTTCTACTACTCTTTCTAAAAGCTGATTAAATGCCGTGTGACTGTAAACCAAGTAACTATCGTCAGTAAAATTTTTTGTAATTTTATCTAGCGCCTGGCTACTAAGCTCTGATGCAACAGACCTTAAAGCCGGAGATATTTGAGCAGGAGTTACTATATGAACATTATTAGATAATAGGTTAAGCTTTTTCATGGTGATAACATCACCCAAGCCTATATCAACCCATCTTTTGCCAGGAACAACAAACGAAAGGCCTTTAAGTTGCGTTTTAGCAAAACTCTTAAGATTCTGGGCTAACGTTCTGGTGGCAACTGTTTCTAATTCTTCAGCCATTTATTTCTCTTTCGTTATTGTTATATGATTATATTATATTTTCCATGCATGAGAAAGTAGAAAAACGCTTATTTTTGATAGATGGATACGGGTTCGTGTTCCGGGCTTTCCATAGCATGCCGCCGCTTACATCACCCGATGGCACGCCGGTTGGTGCCGCGCTTGGCTTTACTAACATGCTTATAAAGCTGAAGAACCGGGTTAGAACATCTAACGCCGAAGAAGCCTATTTAATATGCGTGTTCGATGCCGGTAAAAAAACCTTCAGGCAAGATATCTATGCTGATTACAAAGCGAACCGCCCACCTGCCCCCGATGCGCTTATTCCTCAATTTCCTATCGTACGCGAGGCCGCGAACGCACTGAACATTCAAACTGTGGAAATGGAAGGCTTCGAGGCGGACGATATTATAGCCACCTACGCACGGCTAGCTACAGAACAGGGAGTTCATGTAACCATTGTTTCTTCCGACAAAGACCTGATGCAACTGGTTACTAACGATATAAAAATGTATGACGGCCTGCGCGATAAAATTATCGGCATTGATCAGGTGAAGGAAAAATTCGGCGTTGGCCCCGATAAGGTTCTGGAAGTACTTTCGCTTATGGGCGATAGCAGTGATAACGTTCCGGGCGTGCCAAGCGTTGGCCCCAAAACCGCTGCAGACCTTATAAACGAGTTCGGCAGCGTTGACGGCGTTTACGCAAACCTGGAAAAAATAACCAAGAAGAAACTGAAAGAGAATTTAACTAATCATAAGAACGATGCGTACCTTTCCAAAGAATTGATCACTTTGAAGAACGATGTGCCGGTTGAACAGGATATATCTAAATTTAAAATTAAAGATGATGATACAGCAATATTAATTCCGTTCCTGCAGGAGCATGGGTTTAAAAGTTTACTAGCTAAGGTTGGTGGTAAAGGAACTGAAGAGCTGAAGAACCAAGGAACTAAGGAGCCTACTAAAACTGACTTCCCAGCGAAAGCTGGGATCCAGTCGAGCCAGCCTTACAACTTGGCCCCGGCCTCTGCCGGGGAGTCAATTAGTAGTATACCAATAACCACCCGCGCTGAATTTGCCGCCTGGCTGCCGCATTTGAATGAGTGCAGGAAACTGGCTGTATACTTAGGCGAAGATTATATTCTGGTGGCCAAATCTGGCCATGAGGAATGCGCTTTAAAACCTATTGATGAAGAAGTTTTCCACCATGTTTCTACCGACAAACCGCAGCAGGATCTTTTCAGCGCATCTAAAACTGAGAACGTAAAAAGCTTTAAACCTTACTTTGAAGTGCTGAAACCCTATATTGAAAGCGGCTCATGCAATTTTGTTTTTTATGGTGCGAAAGAATATTTAAGATCTGGCAATTTATTCCCAGCTGCGTTCGATGATGTACTGATAATGAATTATGCCGTTAATGGTACAACCAAAGATATTACGCTGAACGAGCAAAACCAGGCGATTCCGCTGTTTAATTTACACACAGAGCTAGACCAAAAAATATTCTCGGAAAAAGTAAGTTACATTTATAACAACATTGAAAAGCCACTGATAAAAGTTCTTCACCACATGGAACTGGCGGGAATTAAGGTTGATAAGAA
>CAZLZP010000049.1:10773-11632 GCA_964564045.1 uncultured Rickettsiales bacterium | reverse complement strand
CTGAAAGTGCCGTGCTGAATAAATTAGTAAAAATAAAGGAAAGTTTAAATCCAAATCAGGAAAGGATACTCTCTGCACTTAATGAGATAAGCCTTTCTATACCTGAAGGTGTATGGATAGAGGAGATGAAGCTTGAGAAAGAAGGAAAAATTTCAATTACTGGAAGATCTTTTGAAGAAAAAGGGATCATCTCATTCTCAAAATCTTTTGATACCAGCGAGATCATAGAAAATGTTTCAATATCAAGCCTAAGATCTACCGCCCTTGAAAACAACACCTTTGTTAAAGAATTTATTATTGTTGGAAAAATAAAAGGCGAGGGCTCGGGCCTGCCTCAGAAACAAAGTGGAGTTAAATAATGGCCATTAATTTAAACATGGATGTCGGTCAGATCATAAAAGGTTTCTTGGATAAGAATTCAAAAAAACCCGGTGCCAAACCTAAACAGGAAAAGACGTCTCTTTCAATTGCTTACTATAAACAAGCTGGTGTAAAATGTGTGCTTGTGGTTTGTACGGCCGCAATTTTATCTTGGAGCATCAGCTACTTAACAAAATCTTCCGGGCGGGCAGAATCTGAGTTTACAAGCCTGACCGATATAGAGGCCGCAGTTGTAAAAATAGAACAAGATATCGGCTCAAGCCGCGATTTGCTTGATAAAAACAGGAAAAGCGTTGAAGAAATATTGCCAATGTTCTCTGATACAGAAGGCTCAAAAACTTTATTTAAGCTTATTAGTAATATTGCTGGTCAGAATAACTTAGTGATAAAGAATTTGAGTCAAGGTGAGGTAGTTGAAACAACTTCTCCGGCAAAATTTATGCAAACTAAAATATTACTGGAAATTGAAGGTTACTAC
>CAZLZP010000049.1:2061-10763 GCA_964564045.1 uncultured Rickettsiales bacterium | reverse complement strand
TGATGAACCAACTAGGGGCTTGGACTACGAGGCTAAGAATGAGCTGGCCAAACAAAAGCCTATTTTGCGGATCGAGTCTGAAATTATTAAGTTAGATATAGGTGTTGGTGGCGAAAGAAAGATTGGTATCGGTATAAATTTAATAGATTACTCAGTTGATAAAAAGGAATATGAAAAAGTTTTACAAAAATAGTTTATTACTTTTATTGGCCCTGGTTATTTGCCCTGTAACGGCCAGCGCGCAGGAAAGAGACCCGTTCTCGCCTACGAGCGGCAGCGGTGTGATGACAAAAATGAGAGAGCTTGTAACCGGCGACCAGAATCAGCAGGCAGCAAATAATTTTAATGCTGCCGACCCTTTGGTTTCAACACAACTGTCTGGCTACAAGGTTATAGGTGTAATAGTTTCCGATACTCAAAAAGTGGCCTCAATAAAAGCGATGAATGGGGTGAGCTATCTTGTAAAAGTTGGTGATAGTTTTGGATCTGAAGGTGGTAAGGTTTCTGAGATAACTATTAATGGCATAACTGTTCAAACCGAATCTCAGGATATTAAACTCCCGGTAAATAATAAAATAGAGGTACCAGTAAATGCTGCAAAAGCTCAGTAGATTTTTTGCTCTAGCTCTGGCTGTTACATTAGTTTACAGCACCAGCGCGTGCGACAAAAAAGAAGTAAAGATCGATAACGACAACCTGATTGAGAACTCTTCTACGTTCGACAGAGAAAAATTCATTGATCAAAGTAAAAAAAGGGAAGCGCAGGATTATCAGTATGGCCCTCAGGTAGAAACTAACAGCCCTATAATCAATCGCGATAGATTTCGCCATCTTATCAATAAAGAAGAAAGCTTCGACTATGTTGATATCAGTGAAATGGAGAAGAATAATTTCAAGGTTAGCGTAAATGTTGAAAATATGAGCATACGTGATTATGCCGAGATGGTTTCTGTTATATCTGGCGTTAATATTCTGGTTTCCGATGAGGTTAATGGAACTGTAACGGCAAAGCTGAAAGATGTTTATTGGACATCTATGCTTGATTCAGTGCTTGATACTAAAAAGCTAGCTAAGCACATAGATAATAAATCCAATATCATCAGAATACACGATCAAACCACGGTTACTCAGCTTGAAGACTTTGAACAAAAGCGTAAAGAAAATGTACAGAAATCTATGCTCCTGAAAAAAGCTTCGCAACCTTTATACACCGAGATATTCAAGCTGTTCTATACCAAACCGGCAATGATAAAAACCCAGATAGAAGGGGTATTAAGCGGCAAATTTGCTGGCAGCGAGAACCTAAGGAATATAAATCCAGAAATAACCGTAGATGAAAGAAAAAACCTATTGATAGTTAAGGCCAGAAAAGAAGATATGGAAATTGTATCAAAACTGGTAACAGAACTTGATACAAGAACACAGCAAATATTCATTGAGGCATTCATTGTTGAAGTTGAAGATGGATTTGATAGAGCCTTTGGTACAAGGTTTGGCGTAAACTATTCTAAAACAGGCGGTGATATAAGCAGAGTTGATGGTACTGCCGGGTCTGTATCTGGAACCAATACTTTAGGTGATAGCTCTAATACAATGTCAAACTTACCTATCGATGATCCGTTCGGAGGAATTGGCTTACTGGCTGGCCTAGGCAACTCTGCCACTTTAAAGGTTGAGCTTAATGCAATGGAAACCCAGGGTTTAAGTAAGGTAATATCCAACCCAAGAATATTCACGCTTGATAATCAGGAAGCTATAATATTCCAGGGTGATGAGATCCCTTATTTATCAACTTCACAGGAAGGCACACAAACACAGTTTAAGGAGGCCGGGTTAAAACTTGCCGTTACACCTTCAATTATTGGTGATGGAAACCTGCAGTTAAATATTCAGGTTAATAAAGATACCGTTGACACAACTGTTGATAACCCCCCTATAACTAAAAGTGAGATAAAAACCAATCTTGTTTCGAAAGATGGCGAGATAGTTGTAATAGGCGGTATATACACGCAAACAAATAATAAAAGCCGCGATAAGGTTCCTGGAATTGCAGATATTCCAGGCATAGGAAATCTGTTTAAAAGAAGTACTAATGAGGACACGAAGAAGGAACTTATAATATTCATTGCCCCAAGGGTTCTGTAGGGAGCGTTACTGTCGTTGTCGGAAATTTATTATGATCAAGCTTCCTAAAGAAACTGATAAGATAACCGCAGATTTTCTAATAAAATCTTCACTTATAAATCAGGACCAACTTAAGCAGGCATCTACTCTTAATGATGCTATATCCTGCGGTATTGTTCCTGCGCTTATTGATATGGGTTTTGTTACCGAAGACCAGATTGCTGATAGTTTTTGCAGTACTTACGGCATGCAGCGTTCAAAAGTTAAACTTTCAAATCTAAAAACCAGGCCTCTTTTCGATAGAATGAATGATCAGTTCATTATCAAAAGCCGCATAGTGCCAATTGATTCTGCCGGCGATAAAGTTTTTGTGGTTGTGGCCGAACCTAATTCTTTGCAGAACTTCAATAACATTCAGGTTGTTTCAGAAATGAAACTGGTTGAGGCATCTGTAGTTACTCTTTCCGAAATGAATGAGTACATTGAAAGATTAAAAAGTAAAATGGATAGTGAATTCTTAAGAAGCCTGGAAAAATCAGAAGAAGGACAGTTAACAGAGGCTGATATTGAAGCAGCGCAAGGAAAGAATAACAACAATGCCCCAATACCAGCTTATTTAGTAGATGACCAGGTAAAGGAAAAGAAGCCATTTAAAATATCTGCCGGCAACGATGTAATTGAGTTCATTGATAATGTTATAACAAATGCGATAACCCTTGGCGTAAGTGATATTCACATTGAAGGTTTTAGAGAAGGTGCGCAGGTTAGATACAGAAAAGATGGCGTTCTGCAGGCCCTAGAGGAATATACTGAGTTTCTTACCTATAATTATGCTGCCGCAGTAACCAGAGTAAAAATACTTGCATCACTTGATATTTCCGAAAGAAGGTTGCCGCAAGATGGCGCTATCACTTCTGATCTTTCAGATAAATCGGTTGATATAAGGGTTTCCATACTGCCAACGGTTCATGGTGAAAGAGTTGTGATGAGGATACTTGATCCGGAAGCAGCTAACTTTACCCTTGATGAGCTTGGCCTGCCTGAGCAATCGTTAACAAAACTAAGGAAAGCGATACATTCCCCACAAGGGATGGTTCTTGTTACCGGTCCTACGGGTTCTGGTAAATCGACCACATTGTACGCCTGCCTAAAGGAAATGAATAAGCCCGGAGTAAATATTCTAACTGCAGAAGATCCGGTAGAGTATGATCTTAAAGGCGTTGGGCAGGTTCAGGTAAAAGAATCCATAGGTTTTTCTTTCGCCGCTGCGCTACGTTCGTTCCTGCGTCAAGATCCTGAAGTGATAATGGTGGGTGAGATACGCGATAAGGAAACCGCAGATATAGCAATTAAAGCATCATTAACGGGGCACCTTGTTCTAAGCACCTTACACACGAACGATGCTATCAGCACCATTACCAGGTTAATGAACATAGGTGTGCCGAATTATCTTGTTACTTCTTCTCTTTCGCTGGTTCTTGCCCAAAGGCTTTCAAGAGTTAATTGCCAGCACTGCCTGGAAGATGACCCTATAGCCTTACCTGCCGTACTGAAAGATATAGGTTTTGAAGATAGCGAAATTAAGAAAGTTAAACCAAAGAAATCCAAGGGATGTGAGCGTTGCATGAATACAGGTATAAAAGGCAGGGCCAGTGTACAGGAAGTTCTGGCGGTAACTCCAAAACTGAAAGAGGCGATTCTTAATAATGCCACTGAAAAGGAAATGCTGGATATCGCCAAGAAAGAAAATTTTGAAACGATGCAGGATGTTGGCAGAAAATTGATCGCCGCAGGAAAAATGAGCATAACTGAATTTAAACGAGTTTTAGTTTTAGATTAATCTGAATTAATTATGGCAAAAATATTTTCATACGATGGATTCGAGGGAAATAACCAGAAGAACGGTATGATCGAGGCCGAGTCTGAGGAGAAAGCAATAGCGCAGCTTTCAAGACAGGGGGTAATGGTAATAAATATTCAGGAAGCACAGGGCGCCAAGGGTGAAGATTCGGGATCTGATGGAGAGCTGGAAAAATATAATTACAAGAAAATAAAAAATAAGCACAAGGTTCTATTCACAAAAAAACTTACCACAATGGTAAAATCTGGGTTGCCTATTCTAAAAACACTTAGAATGCTTGAAGAGCAAACCGATAATAAGCATTTCAGGGTTGTGGCAAAACAAATAAGAAGAACGGTTGAAGGTGGCGCAACGTTATCTGAGGCATTCTCGGTACATGATAAAATTTTTGACCAGGTTTATATAAACTTACTTAAGGCCGGTGAGTCCAGCGGTAAATTAACTACCTTCCTTGAAAGGCTGGTTAGCCATCTGGAAAAAATTGAAAAGATAAGAAGGAAAGTTAAAGGCGCCTTAATGTATCCGATAATACTCGTTGTTGTTGCCGTTTCAGTTATCGCATTAATGTTAGTTAAGGTTGTACCGGTATTTCAGCAGATGTTCTCTGCCACCGGCAACGAGCTGCCAGGACCAACCAGGCTAATAGTTAGCATAAGTGAATTTGTAAGAGATCCTTCGGGCGGCGGTTTAATGGTGTTGATTATTGTCGGTATATTCATTGGCATTGGAAAACTTAAGAAGAATTCTGCAAGCTTCAAAGAGAGATACGATAGAACCTTATTGAAAATTCCGCTGGTTGGAGATGTTATAATAAAAGCCACGCTATCGAAGATAGCCATGGTCTCTTCAAATCTTTCTGCCGCTGGTGTATCTGTGGTTGAAACGCTTAACATTGTTGCAAAAACTGTACAGAATGTGGTTTTTCTGCAAGCATTCGAAGGAATAAAGAAAGGTGTAACAGAGGGCAAATACCTGTCTAAACTATATTCTGAACATGAGGTATTCCCTCCTACATTCTGGCAAATGATAGCTGTTGGCGAAGAAACAGGACGCATAGATGAAATGCTGAATGCTGTTGCAAATTATTACGAAGAGGAGTTTGATTTGGTTGTTGATAGGTTAACTGAGCTACTTGAACCGATCATGATAGTTTTTATGGGTGTAACCGTAGGCTTCATAATCATTGCAATGTACATGCCTATCTTCCAGATTGGTAAGGTTGTGACTGGAGGCTAACTAACATATTGTTGTTTATCTTTTACCGGTAGTTATACAACAGTAACTTTAACTTAAAATTGAAAGTAAATTGCAACAATATACTTTTTAATTTAGTTAAAAATTGAAATTTAAATTATTTTTCAATAAGTTAGTTGACAGCCCCATTTAAATCTGCTACCATAAGTTAACAACTAAACGGAGGGCTACTATGACTACCAATATTATAAAGAATAAACAATCGGGCTTTACACTGATCGAGTTATTGATCGTTGTTGCCATATTAGGTCTACTTGCTGCAATAGGTATTCCACAATACCAGGGTTACCAAGCGCAAGCAAAAGTAAATGCTACTAAAACACTTCATACCCAAATGGTAAAACTTATGGGTGCTGAATTTGCGAAATGTACTTCTGGCGCCTCAACAATGCTTGGTGGTGGTACAGCTTGTACTGTTGATAACGATGCTATTGCTGCTGCTTTTGTTGCATACGGAACTAGTACGAGTGATAACCCTTACGCTGCTGCAGTTGATCCATATAAAGTTACAGCTATAGCTGCAGATGGTGAAACCAGCATAATTCCTGCCGCTGGTGGCGCAACTACTGGTAACTTTGTTCTTACTACTAAGTTTGGACCGGCTGTTGGTGATACTATGACTACAACAGTGGTTAGAGAATAGTTATTATAATTTAAGTTGGAGATAACTTCTCCAGCCCACTAAGTAAAAACTGAATCCCTTTGTGGGCCTAAAGCTTACAAAGGGATTGTTATTTTAAGAAACTAAAAATTAAAATAAAATGAACAAGGGTTTTACATTAATTGAATTAGTTATAACGATGGCGATCGTTGGATTGATAGCCGCCATAGGAATTCCTCAGTATCTTGGCTATGCTGATAATGCCAGAGTGAATACAATTAAGAATAATATGCGCTCTATATACCTTCAGCAGCAGGAATATTATCAGAGAAATAGCGCGTATTATGCAACCGGAGCTACCTGCAGCGACGCCGCAACGGCAATAAATACAAACCTTTTCAACGGATCTACCATAATAATAAATGACAAATTCACCTACTGTATAACACAAACAACTGTTGATGATTTTTCTGCTAAAGCAACGGAAATGAGTGGCGGGCAAAATAGAACCCTTACCATTAATCAGTTAAATCAGACTAGCTTTTAAAAATTTATGTTAGGTAACTGCAAATACGAAAAAGGCAATATTCTGGCAACCACCCTGCTTGTTATGTTGGCCATGAATTTGCTTGCCGTTACGTTGGTACAAACTTCTCTGCGTGAATTCAAAACCGCAGATTATAAGCAAATGGATTCTACCAATTTTTATCTGGCTGAATCTTGTGTAAAAGATTCCATATCCTGGTTCCATGCACAGAATACTCCACCTACATCACTTCCGTATACCATAACAAATAACAATATCTCGCATTTATATCTGGGCGACGAAACACAAAGAATGCTAAATCAACTTGCAAAATATTCATACAACTGCACTTCAACCAACATGACAGTAATCTCGGTTGAAGCAAGCACCACAGGAACCGGTGATAATGTTAGCACAAGGGATGCTTATGGATTATCGGGAGACCTTACGCCTAGCTATTATTATCAGATAGAGTCTAATGGTGTTGGGCCTTCAAGCAGTAATAAAAAAATCTATGCGATAGTTTCAGTAAAATATTAGAGGCGCTTATGAAAAACTTAATTTTATTATCATTGATTCTTACTTTATCTCCTGATGCATTTGCAAAATGCGATCTAAAGAAAATTGAGATCGGAAAAAGCTTTTCTTCATTGAAAGAAGATTTCAATTTTGATGATGACTTTGAATCAAGCAAAGAATTCACCAGCAACACAAAAGGTAAATACTTGTGTGATGAGCTTACAGATACAGAGGTATCCTCGCTATTCATAAACAAGAACCTTGCTCAATTACAGATAAAAAGAAGATCTTCAGAAAGCAAGCTGCTTGAAATAGCCGTTGAGAATTTTGGAGCACCTAAAGAGCTTCCAAATAAAGAAGATCCAAATTTAAGCTCTTATTCTACTTTCTGGGATAATGGCAAAACTGTTGTTGCTTATAATTTTTCATATTCCAACAAGAATTATATCGAGACATTAAGTATACAAGGAAAAGATTTTGCAGAAGATATAAGCAAGGCCAATTCTGTTTACAATGATAAGAAGGAGTAATGGGTAATACCCAGGAGGTTTTTATGGGGGCATTTAAAAGAATTACATACATATTCGCGTTAAGTCTTTTCCTGTTCGTTTCTGATGCGAAAACAAAAACACCACCTCCGGGCTCGGGCTCTGCCGATGTACCTGCGAATATTCTTCTGATGTTGGATACTTCCGGTAGTATGGGAGAATTACTTCCCGGACCCGATAGTGAATACCCTGCCGATATAGCTTTCGACTCATCGGGTAATATGTATGTAGCAAAGTATTACGACTATATTGATAAGTACGATTCAAGCGGTAACTATCTTTTAAGCTGGGGTGGAGGTGGCTCTTCTAACGGAAAATTTGATATAGTTTATTCAATTGCCATAGATTCCAATGATAATATTTATGTTTCAGACAGAGATAATTCCAGAGTACAGAAATTTACCACCAGCGGTACATATGTAAGTAAATTCAATATTTCTGGTGGTTCTGCTTATGGGCTTGATGTTGATGCATCAGGTAATATTTATGTAGCAAACGGCAATGGCGATGTGCAAAAATTTAACTCCTCAGGAACTCTGCTTCAAACATGGGATACAAGCAATGCAAGGTGGGTTGCTGTAGATGATGCAAATTCCAAAGTATATGTTTCAAGGAATAGCACTCAGAGAATAATGCAATACGATATGAGCGGTAACGTAGTATCATTCTTTAACTTAAGCTGGAATCCACTGGGTATAGAGGTAGATTCAAGCGGCAATCTGTATATAGGAAGAACTAGCAATAACCGTGTGTATAAATATGAGCCAGATGGTGATTTTATTCAGTATTGGGGCGGAACAGGTAGTGCCCTTGGATATTTTAACTCTCTAAAGGGCCTGCAAATAAGGCCTTCTGATGGAAAGGTTTATGTAGCCGATTTTAACAACCACAGAATTCAGAGTATCACCGGCGACCTTCTGATTTACGAGGAACAAAAAACAAGATTAGAGGCCATGCAGAGTGTAATAAAGGCCATTGTTACTGATAGTGACCTTACCAGTGGCGCAAATTTTGGGTTAATGACATGGAATAGTGCAGGCAGCCAACAAATGAGGGTTAATATCTCAAGTGCGGGTGCAAGCCAGATATACTCTATGATAGATACTCTTAATGATGGTGGTAGTACATACCTTGCCGGCGCTATGAGTTTAGCACAAAGCTATTTTACTGGCGCAAGCTCCCCAATGAATGCGGGTGCATCATGCCAGCAGAATATTCTTATAGTGGTAAGTGATGGCTACTGGTTCGATAATCCAGATCCTACTGCCC
>CAZLZP010000049.1:0-2051 GCA_964564045.1 uncultured Rickettsiales bacterium | reverse complement strand
TGCCCAGGCCTTATATGATAATTATGGTATAAAAACCTTCGCTGTTGGTTTTACTACTACGGGCAGTGCAAATTATACATCTCTAGCCCAAGCAGGCGGAAGCTACCCAGATTCACCGCTTTTTGCTGAAGATGAATCTTCTCTTCTTGATGCCCTGGCTGATTATATTAGGCAGATAATCTCTTCTCAATTATCTTTCACAGTACCTACAATAATTCCGGGTATAACAAATGCTGACCACATACTACAATCTACCTTCCTGTTCAAAGAAGACCACCAGTGGAAGGGGCATCTATATAAATATGCGCTACAAGCAGATGGTACTATGGGTTCACTAGTATGGGATTCAGGTGAGCAGCTAAACCAGACACCTGCAGCCAATAGAAATATATGGACGGTAGCCAATGCCTTAACCCACTCGATTAATAATTTTACAACATCAAGTATAGAAAGATTGCGTGTTCCTTTGTCAGAAAATGCATCTTCTGCGCTTAGTGATACAGCCTTGGAAAGTTTGATAGATTTTATCAGAGGCGTAGACTCGTACGGTGAATATCCTACCAGTGAGGATGATGATGGAGATACACTACTTACAGGCGAAAGATGGAAGCTTGCTGATATCTACCACTCTAAAGCGGTTGCTGTGGGCGCACCTTCTGCATATTTTTCAGATGAGGCAAGTTCAAAATCTGAGTCTTACTACAGATACGTAAATGGATACAAACAGTTCAAAGAAGGTAATAGCTGCGGCGGCACTTGCTCTACAAGAAATGAGCTTATCTATGTAGGTTCTAACTCTGGTATGCTGCACGCTTTTGATTCTACGACAGGAGATGAAAGCTGGGCATTCATACCGCCTGGATTATTACCTAATCTAAAAGGGGTTATTTCTTCACAGGCTTCTAAAAGCATTAGTATATATGGTGTTGATGGGTCTCCTGCAGTTAAGGATATCAAGATAGGTAATGATTGGAAAACCGTATTATTAGGAGGATTAAGACAAGGCGGCAGTTCGTATTATGCATTGGATATAACAGATCCTGATAGCCCTACTCACCTGTTCTCATTCGCTTATAATAAAACCACTAACAAAATAAACTACTGGGACAGTAGTAGCCAGAGGACCGACTACACGCTGGCTACAGTTCCTTCAGATTATGATTATTCTGCTTTGGGCGAAAGCTGGTCTAATCCCCTGATACTTAACATACCTATAGGCTCAACTAAAAAATGGGTTGGTGTATTTGGTGGTGGTTATAATAACAATGTAGTTGGCAGTTATGGTAGCGCCGTTTATGTTATAGATCTGGAAGATGGTGGTAAGGTACTTCAAAAAATAACTCTATCGGACAGCTCTAGCACAAATGGTATCATCAACTCTGTTGTACCAAGACTTACAGCTGTTACGGCAGATTCAACAACCAGCTTCACACACGCGGGGGCAATGATTTACTTTAACGATATTGAAGGCTCTATGTGGAAAATCAATCTTACTGATAGCGGAACATTATACGAAAAAACCAGAGTATTTAATGCGGAATCAACCTATGATAATGACCGCTTATGTTTCCACGAACTTTCTTCAACTGTACTTTCTGATGGCAGGTTAATGAATATCTTTGGTACTGCCGATATGACAAGAATAGGGAGGATATCTGGTAACATAGCTAACAGGGGTTATGGCGTTATCGATCCTAACTATCCTTCATTCACATCGGTAAGCAGCCCTTTCACGGTTAGCACAATGGCAGATGTAACCTCGGCAGGCGCCATATGCCCAACCTCAACGCAAAATGGCTGGTATATAAACCTTGGCACAAACGAAAAGATAACCGCAGCTGCAACTGTCAGAAGTGGGAATGTGGTATTTTCAAGATACACTCCAGATTCAAATAATATCTGCGACTCTGGAACATCGAAAATTTCGGAGCATGATTTCGGTTGCGGTAGTAAGCTGAGAGAGACCAACTTAGGCGCTGGTATGGCAACTGAAGCCATAGTTTACAAAGATAAAATGTACATTGGTATCAGTAGTGATGCTGCAGATGAAG
>CAZLZP010000048.1:1852-11764 GCA_964564045.1 uncultured Rickettsiales bacterium | reverse complement strand
TAGATTCTATAGCACTTGCACAAGGCAACCTGGTAGTGACAGTTATTAAAACCCCGCTTGTTTCTCAGCCTGGTGCTTTTGCGCCGGAAGGTTCGGAAACAATTGAAACCGAAACCACAGATGTAAATGTTGAAGAAGGTAAAGGCAATATAGCCTACCTGAAACAATCTGCGAACCTGCAGGAATTAGTGAACGGCCTGAACTCACTTGGTGTTAGCACGCAAGACCTTATCACTATTTTACAAACCATTAAGCATGCAGGCGCTTTGCATGCAGATATTGTGAGCAGGTAATATGATATCAGGCAGCTCAAATCTTATAAACGGACTTTCAGGCTTAGCTAATTCAAGCGCGCAGCTTGGCAAAATAGCGCAAGCCGGTGACAACCTAAGCGCCATTTCGCAATACAAGAACGCCGGCAGCAAAAAAGATACCACACAGGCACTACAACAATTTGAAGGCCTGTTCGTGGGCAATCTGTTAAAAATAATGTTCGACACCGTTCCCGTAAATGAGATTTTTGGCGGCGGCTTTGCAGAGCAGACCTACAGAGAAATGATGGTAGATGAATACGGCTTAAGCATTGCCAAATCTGGTGGCATAGGCATTGCAGACAGCCTGCAGAAAAATCTGGTGGATTTTAAGAACATTACCACCGAAGCAAGCCAGGTAATAAAACGTGCCGATGAAGTAGCTAGATCTTATTCAAAAATTTATAACTTTTAATGGAGAATGAAAATGGGACTATTCAATAAAAAACAAACAACAGAAGGTTTCGATACCGCAAGCCTGGTAAATAATTTTATCAGTAAATCGGAAGGCCTTACCCGCATTCTTGAAAAAGAGACAGAATATTTAAAAGACAAAAAAGCCAAGCAAGCTGAAATGCTGGCTGAAACCAAAGGCGCACTTATAGAAGAGCTTGAAGCCATTAAAGCAAGCTTAACAAAAAGCCCTGAGGTATTAAAAGATCTTCCAAGCTCAGAAAAAGAAAGGCTTAAAGCTGCAAACCTTACCCTAATAAAAGTTGCAGAAGAAAATTACAGAGAAACAAGCAAAGCACAGGAAGTGAACAGGCTTATTCTTGAAGCGATATCTTATGCGGTGAATCAAAGCAAGGTTGTTGAAGGCGCATATGGCGATAAAGGAACCACTTACAAAAATGATACTGCTTCAAACCCAGTATCTTTAATAACCAACGCATAAAGTATAGTAGATTATATGGGATCAAATAGCGCAGGTTTAACTACAGCACTCAGCACTCTGGTAAATGCACTTCAAACAAACCAGAGCAGCTTAAGTTACGTTTCAGACAACATTGCGAACGTAAGCACCACCGGCTATACAAAAAGAATAATTGCACAGGAAACCAAGGTTTCAGCAGGCACAGGCGTTGGCGTTGGCATTGCTGAAATAAGAAGATCTATCGATGAGTTCCTGCTTAAATCAGTTCGTGCGCAGCTTAGCAGAACCGGTGAGTCGAGCACTTTGAACGCTTACTACGACAGGCTACAGCAATTCAGCTTCGGTAACCCAAATTCAAGCTTTACCGTTAATAACTCTCTGAACCAGTTCTATTCAAGGTTAGATGGCCTTGCCGGCGAAGCTTCCAGCGCAGTAAAAAGGAACCTTGTAGTAAATTCCGCAAAAGATTTCACTAACACTGTTTCTGAACTTGCAACCAACATTCAAACCGAAAGGTTCAACGCAGATACCGAAATAAGCAGCACCATAGATACGGTGAATGCTATCGTTGAAAATCTTTTCGACATAAACAATGCTATAAGACAATCTACCGCAGTAGGCGGAGATCTTAACTCTTTATACGACGCAAGAGATTTTCAGATAAATAAACTGAAAGAGATACTTGATGTTGACCTTACCTTTGATGATTTTGGCCAGGTTTCAGCAAGCCTTTCAAGCACAGAGCTATTAGGTTTTTCAGGAAGATCTATATTATCTTACGAAAGGGCGGCTTCGGTTGATACATTTATCAGCGGCGGCGCACTTGGCGCAATAACAGCCACCACGTTGAATGATGACGGCACTGAAAGCTCTAACACCACCACACTGCTTTCAGCTTCAGCCGCCAGCACAAGTGTTGATAATATTCCCGGCGGAAAGCTTCGCGCCCTTATCGACCTTAGAGATACAAAACTTCCGGCAGCGCTTGCCCAACTTGACAGGTTTGCCTACACTTTCGCAAATGAATTTAACGAGATACATAATTCAGGCACGGGCTTCCCTCCTCCAAGAACGTTAACAGGAACAACTTCTACCACACTAAGCGAGAGCAGGAATTTTACCGGACAGACAAGGATAACGCTTGTTGATGATAATGGCAACCCGGTACCAGGAAGATTCGGCGAAGATCTTACACCACTTAATATCGATTTCAGCAGGTTAAATGGTGGCGATGGCTTTGGCACCGCAACAACCCAAAGCATTATAAACGAGATAAATAGCCGTTATGGCACGCAGCCAGCGAACATTGCCAATATTGGCCCTGCCCAAGATATAAGGCTTGCAGCAGTTTCTGATTCTGTAACTTCAGTTTCAGCATCTGGCAGCATTTCGTTTGCAGCCAACCCGGCAGATGGCACTACAATAGTTATAAATGGCGTTACATTTACTTTTGAAGATACTCCAGCACTTGCAACCGATATTCAAAGAGGGGTAAGTTTAACTGAAACCATGGCTAACATTGCCGAAACTTTGAACGCATCTAGCAATACAAGCGTAAATATTGCAACTTACAGCGTTGTTACATCTACTTTGAATGTTGATTTTGACCTTGCCGGCACAAGCGGCAACTCATTCCTTCTTGGCGCAGGCACATCTGGCGCTACGCCTAGCGGAGCTAACCTTACAGGCGGCGCTAACGCTTCTGGCAACTTTACATTTGATTTGGATTTTTCAAATTTAGCTGCTGATGGCGAAGACATTACTTTTGACGTTACTCAAATATCTATTAATGGCGGGCTTGCAAGCGCAGTTACTTTTAACCCATATACACAGAATGCCGGCGACAGATTCAGAACAAACCAGGAAGGTACAAGCAACGATTCTATAACTACAAGCTTAACAGGCCTTGGTCTTGAAGAAGGCGATACATTTACCGTTACAACAACTATAGTTGTTGTTGATGGTGAAGGTGTTTCACGCACTGAGGATGTTACATTCACCGTTACAATTCCAGACCCTGATGAGAACATAATAAACAAAAGATATGCAGCAACTGCAATTGGCAGCAACGATGGCGAACTTGTTGCAGGAAGTTCTACAGCCGCATTTGCTACAGCTTCTTTGGTTGATGCTAACGGCAACACAATTACAGATGATACAACTCCGGGATATTTAAAGATAAGCACATCTTCCAGCTCGTATAGAGTTTCTATCGACCAGCTTGACAGCAACGAAGAAGGCCTAGTTGGCACTGATTCTGCAGACTCGGCCACCGGCAGGGGCTTCTCTCACTTTTTCGGCCTGAACAACTTCTTTACCTTTGGTGATGAACTTTCAAATTCTGCAATAAACATTGCAGTAAGAAGTGATATTGCAACCAACCCTTCCCTACTTGCAACCGGCAAGGTGAAGCAGTCTCTTTCTACAGGAACCGATTCTATTTACACTTACGAATTAGGTTCGGGTTCGAACGAAACAGCACTAGATCTTCTAAGGCTGCAAAATACGAATATCAGCTTTGCTGCAGCCGGCGGCCTACCAGAACTTTCTACAACTTTGAATTTCTACGCCTCTGAAATATACAGCTTCGCAGCAAGCCAGGCCAATACCGCTGCCAGCGCCGCAGAAAAAGATACCCTACTTGCCTCTGCACTTGGCTCTAAGGTAGATGATATAAGCGGCGTGAACCTTGATGAAGAGCTAGCCCTTACCATTCAGATACAGAATGCTTATTCTGCCGCTGCAAAAGTTTTGGGAATTGTCAGGGAATTATTTACTAAGATCGAAAGCGTTTTAGGTTAATTTATATAAAGGATTTTTATGCCAAGTTCAGTACAGCTATTCAATAATGCGATCTCACAGTTTAAAAACCTGCAAGGGCAGTTAATTGAAAAACAGGGAAAAATATCAGCAGACAGTATAGCTTCCACATTTGCAGAACTTGGTGATGATCTTCCAGTGGTTCTGAGCTTTCAGCTTTCTATCGATAGATCGACCAGATATGTTAGCTCTATAAAAGAAGCGGGAAGAAAGAACGATGTACTTTTCCAGTCTTTACAGCAGCTGATAGATGTTGCAACGCAGTTCAAACAAAACCTTGCCGTGGAAAATTCAAGCGGCACTGCAGAGCTTAACAATATTAACCAGCTGGGTGATGCAGCCCTGGGAAATATTCGCGGCGCGCTTAATTTAAAAGATGGCGCAAGTTTTGTTTTCGCAGGATCTAAAACCAACATTGAGCCCGTAAGCGACCTTACAACATCAAGCAACCTTGATGGCATTACCCCAACCGCAAGTTATTATAACGGCGACGACTTTAAAGCATCTCTGGATGTATCCAGCAGCTTAACAATTGAATATGGGATTACCGCCGGTGATGAAGCATTTCAAAATTTAATAGGATCAATAAACTTAGCCCAGGATGCGGAAACCAGTGGCTCGCAGAACCTTACCCAGGCCGGAGAATTACTTGACACCGCAATTGACCAACTGATTGCTCTACAGGCAAAAATAGGTGATAATGCCAGGTTATTTGAAAGCAGTATTGGATTCCATGAAACCGCAAAAGCGAGCTTCCAGGAGAAATTCAATGACGTTAACTCGCCAGATATAATACAGCTTACACTTGAAACAACCCAACTTCAGGCAACACTTTCGGCTTCGTTCTCTGCTTTTGCAAAAATTTCTAGTCTTTCACTGATAAATTTCTTGTAAACCGACTTCAAAAAAGGATAGAATATGTTAGCTTCACATACAAATACTGCAAAAATGGATACCAGAGCTACAAACTTAACCAGCAAAGATGGGGAAATAGTTACCATCAGCACCAGGTTCGGAGAACTTACCGCCGACCTTTCAAAAGCTATTTATTTCCCGAAAGGCATATATGGCTTCCCGGAAGACCTGCATTTTGTTCTGCTAAGCTTTCCAACCATTCGCGAAGACCTTGAGAACTTTAAAATTCTTCAGTGCCTGAATGATCATTCAGTTTCTATTCCCGTTCTTCCGGCTTCATACAATAATAGCCTTATTGATCCCGAAGATATGGCCGACTGCATCAACACCACTGAAATAAAAAAAGAAGATTTTGCGATGCTATTCATTGTTTCGTCTCAGAAACAGGGCGAAGGTTTCTTCAGATTATTTTTGAACACCAAAGCGCCAATTGTTATTGATACAAAATTACAAATGGCAGTTCAGCACGTGTTCACCAATAATAAATATATGGTATCACAGCCACTTGATTCTAAGAAGTCTTAGGCTTATTATCGTTTCATGCAATACGACAAAAACAATATTTTCGCAAAAATAATCCGCGGCGAAATTCCCTGCAAAAAAGTGTATGAGGATGAAATCTGCATCGCCTTTCACGATATAGCCGCCGCTGCTCCCACGCATATTCTGGTTCTGCCGAAAGGCGAATATGTTTCGTTTGATGACTTCACCGAGAATGCCCCGCCAGAATTCATCTCGGAATTCTTTAAACGAGTAAGGAAAGTTGCTCATATAGCGGGTATTGAAAAAACCGGATACAGGATATTATTTAACCATGGAAAGAACGCATCGCAGACGGTTTTCCATTTTCATGTGCATATTCTTGGCGGCACACCCCTAGGCGGATTGGTTATTGGCGACCCAATTAGCAGATAATACCATATCTTTTCCCATACCAACGCGCTTTAAAGTTGACAAACACCATGGCTTAAAATTATTCTACAGCCATGAAAATAAGCCATAGCGGACCAATTAAAGTTAGAACCTACGAACAGTATTTCATCAGGAAGATCATTGGCCCGTTCTTATTGATAACACTTGCTATCACCGGCATTGCATGGCTTTCACAAAGCCTTAAATTCGTAGATTTTATAGTTAATAAAGGCCTGAGTGTTGGCGCGTTCTTTTATCTTTCCATGCTTATTCTGCCCTCGCTGCTGTGGGTTATTATTCCGGCGGCAACCTTCATTGCGATTGTTTATGCATATAATAAATTAACCAGTGATAGCGAGCTGGTTATCTTCAGGGCCGTTGGCGTTGATAATAAGGCCCTGATGCGCCCGGCTATATTATTTTGCCTTATTACTACATTACTTAGCTATTCAATATCCCTTTATTTGCTTCCGGCATCTTACCGCGAATTCAAAGATATGCAGATTTATATTCGCAACAACTACGCCAGCGTTCTTTTGCAAGAAGGCGTGTTCACCAACCCCAGCAAAGGACTTACGGTATATATTAGAGAAAAAGACCAGCTTGGTGTTATGAAAGGACTTATTGTTCACGATAATAGAAGTAAGGACAAAAGCTATACTATAACCGCGCAGGAAGCCACACTAGAAACCACACCTAAAGGCCCTATGTTCATTCTAAGAAACGGTAGCCACCAAGAGTTTAACAAAAAAACCGAACAGTTCTCGCTACTTTATTTTGATAGTTACAATCTTGAGATGAATCTTTTCAATAATGAGCTTATTCAGAAACGCTGGAGAGAGGCCCCGGAACTGTACCTTAATGAGCTGTTCTTTAACAAGAACCCAAATACCAAAGATAGGTTGAAACAGGTTTCTGAAGGGCATTACAGGCTAACCTGGCCACTTTACAACTTCCTGCTTTGCATGATAGCACTGATACCTTTCATTAAAGGAGAGTTCTCGAGAAGGGGCAGCGTTAAGAAAATGACAAGAATAGGAGTTGTGGCCATAGCTATAATAATAGCCGCACTTGCGCTGAAGAACATTACCGTAAAAAATGTTTACCTGAACGCGCTTGATTATATAGCAGTTATTGGCGGCATTGTTTATTTGTACAGAATGCTGGCTGGCGGAAATAAAAACAAAGAATTACCTGCCTGATAACCCGGTTACTATAGAAGCTACTCCGTTTATAACCCGGCCGTTTAATCCTCTGTAGTGAGCTTCGGGGTCTTTTATCTCTTCAACAGTTGCAAGCACCTCTTCCGCCTTACACGGCAGAAGTACTTCAACCCCCTTCACATGCAATAGAGAAAATGCCAGCGGCATGCGATGATTATCATCATGAGACATGTTTTGCGCCATTCCCCCAACTTCAGCAAGCGAGTTGATTGCACCCCCGGCTATTGTTACCTTTAATAACTCGCTAAGAAATTTGCTTCGCTCTACTTTCCTTCGCATAAAGCTATAACCTTCAGCAGCCTTTCCGGCCCTAACAAAAAAATTATACAACGCATTGGAAAGTTTAGGGGCTAAAGCCACGGTAAGCGCAGAACCTGCTGCCGCACCAGTTGTAACACCAGCTACATATGGCTGGCGATAACTTGAACCGGCCATATAATCAAGGCCGTAAGAAGCTTCGCCGAACTCTTTATTTCCCACGGCATTTTCAAGATAGGTTCTGGCAACATATGTAGGCGGATTTGAACGAATGGAAATAACGTTTTTTGCGAGGTTGGCAACAAAGGCATCGGCATTTACACTGGAGCCCTGCTCTTTAAGTATATGGTGTGCAAGTTGCGCCGTTCCAAATGGCTCGAACAACATTGCCTGGCAACTTCCAACATTTTTATCTGATGAAAGAACATGCTTTAAATACAGCGCATTTGAAGAACCCAAAGAGTGACCGAATATCTTTACATTAAGCCCGGGATTATCTTTTAAATAACCTGCCAGATCACCTTTCAGCGCCTGCTCTTTAACTACATATATCTGCGGCGACACCCTACCCTGAAGTATTTCAAAGGCGCAATCCTGGTCGGCGTTTATTTTTATATCTTTTGTATTAAGCAAGCCCGAACATAGAATTCTCAGATCGTTATTAATTGGGGTTAAATACCCTTTACAATCTGAATCGTTATATTGCTTTGCATCCTGAAGCGCAATTTCGCGAACCGCCAAAAGCTTCGCCCCTGAATTGTTATCGAAATATGAAACCACTTTCTGGAACGCCCTTTCTTCAGTTCCGGTATTAACAATAACAACGTTACCATCTTTGCTTATTTTCAATACAGAGCTTTCGCACAGCTCGTTTATCTCGCCTTCAGAGCTGGTAAGTTCGCTATGCAGATTACACCCGGCTATGTTGATCATCATATCATCAACAACGCTTTTGGGGGTTTTAGCCGTATAATCTACCGGAAAATCAAACGGAATGAAGTTGTGCGCAGTAACAGCACCTACAGCAGAAACCGATATAAGTTTTATGAATGTTGATCTTTGCATTTAGTGTAACGCCCCCATATACGCAGATATTATTTAATTTTAAGGAAAAATCAATACCAGTTACTATCATCGTTATAGAAATTGACCCATAGAATGATACCCCCATAAAAACTAGCCCCGCAGCCCAGCCCGCCCCTCAAAAAAATCTAAAAATAGCTTGAAAAGGCTTTATATCCTAGATACAATACCTTTCATATAATAATACCACGAGGGGGATTCTCATGAGTAAATGGACCGAAAGACTTTTTGAAGGCAAGTACAAGCCATTAGAGATACTTGCAAGAACCTTGAAGGAAGATATTTCACTTGTTAGAAGAGAAAATACTGATACTGATGTATTGAAAGAACTTCACGGCATGGCTAACGATCTGTTTGGCCTTATCAACCGCAGAAGAAAAAGCCAGGACAGAGCAACAAGACCAAGCTCGACTGATATAGAAACTGCCATCGCGAATATCAAGTCATCTGTAAAAGACATAGAAAGCGGCCCCTTAAAAGAGGCAAAGGGCATGGGGTTTGTATTTGAATCCACAAGGCTTATAGATAACGAGCTTAATTTGGTAAGAGGAGAATTAAAATCAGGAGATTCAAGTAATATTGCTCATAGGGTATTTACAGGTACATATAAGCCATTACAATCTATTGCAGATAAGCTGAGAAAAACAGCAAAAACAGCTTTTGGCCAAGAATTTTGTCCTGAGATGACAGAAACTCAGAGACAGGAATTTAAAGCAATCGCTAGAGACTCAGAATATCTTCACAACTCTATAGACAACTATAGAAAAGCCGCTGGTAATTTGAGTGAATCTTATCAGTATATATCTGACTGCACGCAAACAATTAATGAAAGCATAGGAATACTTGAGAAAGAACAGCTACCTGCTGAAGCGGCTAATTTACTTAAGCTATTAAAGCATACAAAAAGTGCTTTTGACAACGAGTTTACCGCTAGGCATTACTGTTTTGTAATGGATCTAAAAGATAGTGCTCCAAGCACACCAAGCATCGCACGTTAACTAACTACGGTAATCGGCATTGATGGAAATATAGCCGTGGGTTAGATCACAAGTGTATACGGTTGACTTACCAGCGCCAGAAGAAACGTTCACCTTAATGTGAATTTCAGAACCTTTCATATATTCTTTCGATTTCTCTTCGTTGTATTTAGCGCTTAGGGCGCCATTTTCACAAACAACTAATTCGCCCAAATTTATTGAAAGTTTATCTTTATTGGCAGGCTCGCCCGATTTACCAACCGCACCGGCGATACGGCCCCAGTTAGGGTCGGAACCGGCAATTGCCGTTTTAACCAGCGGAGAATTTGCAATGGCAAGCGCTATGGTTTTAGCGGAGATATCTGAAGCCGCGCCATTAACTTCCACAGTTACGAATTTGGTAATACCTTCACCATCTTTTATAGAATTCAACATCACTTTATCATAATCATATCCAATTAATTTCATATTTGGATGAAATTTATGTATTTGTTTTAATATGAACCCATCAGCACATCCAAAATCAATAAGACAATCTA
>CAZLZP010000048.1:0-1842 GCA_964564045.1 uncultured Rickettsiales bacterium | reverse complement strand
GCGGAAATCGGCAAGGTCTTTATCGTTGATATCAGTAATTTCTTTGTTACCCGCCTTCCCTGTTGCGAATGCAAGTACCGCATCGGAAGTTGATGTATCAGAATCTACCGTAATGGCGTGGTAGGTTTTTTCAACCACTTCACGCATAAGCGCATCAAGCACCTTTGAAGATATGGCGGCATCGGTGAACAGGAAGCCAAGCATGGTTGCCATATTAGGCGCTATCATGCCCGAGCCTTTTATAATGCCCGCAATTTTTACTTTTTTACCGGCGATGCTAGATTCAACACAAACACCTTTGCTGAATGTATCGGTAGTGTTTATTGCCACGCAGGCACGCTGCCAGGTGGAAGGTTCAATTTTACTATCTAGCGCGGCAACCAGCAGATCATCTTTTATCGGCTGGCCGATAATGCCGGTTGATGCAATGTAAACTTCCTCAGCCTTGCAGCCAAGCATTTGCTGAACTTTGCTAACGGTGGCATCGATAGTTTTTTTACCAGCTTCACCCACGCAAACATTGGCATAACCAGAATTTACAACCAAAGCCTTTGCTTTGCCATAAGGCAGGATTTTACGACACCAAAGAATAGGCTCGCCCGGAATTGTGTTTTTGGTTAGCAGGCCAGCTACGTTTGCCCCTTCCGGGAATTTAGCGAAGAATATATCCTCTTTTTTATAGCGCATGCCAGAAGAGGTCGTAAATATCTGCACCCCATCGATACCCGGTATCTGGGGAAAATTAACTGCAAAAGCTGAAACCGGACCTGCCATAAGCCTAAATATTTAAGAAAAGATTGAAATTACAAATAAAAGTGCTATAAAAAAAGGTTAACTAACAGTTTTAATTACTTGCAATTTCAGGTGGTTAAATAATGATGGGCTTATATATGCGCTATCAATTAAAGTCAAGAATATTGGAAAAGCTGCTTTCAGCTGCCGCTATTCTTGTGCTTTCAGCTGCCGCTATTCTTGTGCTTACAGGCTGCATGCAGGATATGGCCCAGCGAAGTTATAACTCGGAAGAAGATGGTTACGAACAGAAGGTTGTTGAGAATGCCGTTCAGCAGATAAGGCAAGGCAATACCCTGCCGCCACTTGTTGTTAACAACCCTTATGCTTTGGCTAATTCCTTAGGCGCAGCTAATGGCGCTTACGCACCGAATAACCCTAATAATGTTCAGGTAATTAACAATAACGCCGCCTACGGCGACCTGAATGCCGGTATAATTCAGCCTGGTGTATTCATGCAGAACAACACGCCTGTATATACCCCGCCTACCACTTTCGGCTCTAGCATTTACAGCCCTACCAGAAGATAGTGGTTATTATAGCTTGATTTTGAACGTTTTTTAGGTTATAAGTGGGCTCCACAAAATGGGGGTAATTATGACAGGTCCTAGTACAACACAAACTTATATAAGTAAAATTCTTGAGCGCATTGAAAGAGCACCAAGTGTTTTAGCAAGAGAGATAAAAACTTTAACGGCAAGTACTCCGAAGGAACGAGTATCTATTGAAGGCTTACTAAGCGCAGAAAGTAAAACTGGCTTTGCAGCGGCAATTAACGCAGGGTTTAAGAATAACGAGCTAGGTGTTTTTGGTGACAACGCTTATTTAAGTAATTCGGGCGCTTCGGTAATAGCCTTTAATGGAGATAGCACAGTCAGTATTCCAGATACAAAAGAGGTCCGTTTTGACACATTAATAGTAACGAAAGGAACAGTTAATTTAACAGGTGCTGCTCTTAACGTTAAAAATATAATTGTTTGCAGCGGGGCGAAGTTGAATATAACTGCCGCCAACGCTGGTGTACAGATAGATAGCATTGTTGTTGGAGAA
>CAZLZP010000047.1:5537-11794 GCA_964564045.1 uncultured Rickettsiales bacterium | reverse complement strand
AATTATCGGCAGATCGAAATGGCTACCTTCTTTATGGATATCTGCCGGAGAAAGATTGATAATAACCCTTTTCGCCGGGAATGAAAGACCAAGCGTTGAGAAAACCGCACGAATTCTATCGCGAGATTCCGCCACGGTTTTATCGGGCAGCCCAACCACATTAAAATTAGGCATGCCGGAAGCCATCTGGCACTGAACATCTATTTCAACTGCCTCTATGCCATTAAACGCAAATGTACCTACACGTGCTACCATTAGCTAAAATGCTTAACCAGTTTTTCAGGAACTCTTGTTGATTTGATTTTATTTCCTTCGTTTTTTACACAAACTATCTGAACTTTCATATCGGCAAGCTTAACGTTATTCTGATTGTAAAATTCCTGCTTCATATCAAAACTGGTTTTTCCCATTCTGATAACTTCGGCAGTAACGCTAAGCTCGTCATCAAGCCTTCCGGGTGATATATATTCTATTTCAACTTTCCTAACTACAAAGAACACTCCGGTGTTTTTTGTCAGTTCTGCCTGGTTAACGTCGTTACTAAGCCTGAGAAAATCGGTACGCGCCCGTTCAGCATAACGCAGATAATTTCCATAATAAACAATACCTTGCGCATCAGTATCTTCATAGTAAACCCTGTATTTCGCTGAAAAATTCTTCATTTTGCCTCTTTTAGCTTTGCATTATCACTATATTAATGTTATAAGCGCCTGCAATCATAATCCAAGAGAGAAATTACATGGTTGCCAACCCTAAGTTTATCCCAGAAGCTATAACATTTGATGACGTTCTGCTGAAACCAGCATACAGCGAAGTGCTGCCCGCAAAAGTAGAAACCAAAACATTCCTTACACCAAAAATTCAACTTGGGGTTCCGCTTATATCTGCGGCAATGGATACCGTTACCGAATCGAGGCTAGCTATTGCAATGGCACAGAACGGTGGCATTGGTTGCCTGCATAAGAACATGACCATTACAGAACAGGCTAACGAAGTACGCAAAATAAAGAAGTTTGAATCTGGCATGGTAGTAAACCCTATAACTATTCAGCCTGAAGCCACCCTGCAAGATGCACTGGATATAATGGAATACAGCAACATATCGGGCATTCCTGTTGCAGATAAAAAAGGTAAGCTTGTTGGTATTCTAACTAATCGTGATGTTCGTTTCGCTTCTGACCCAAGCCAGAAAGTTAAAGAGCTGATGACCAGTAAAAATATTGTTACAGTAAAAGAAGGTTGCAGTCGTGAAGAAGCAAAAAAGATATTGCACAAACACAGGATAGAAAAACTTATCGTTGTTGATGGTAATTATAAATGTGTTGGCCTGATAACGGTTAAAGATATCGAGAAATCTCAGAAACACCCTAATGCAACGAAAGATCAGTACGAACGTTTACGTGTTGCAGCCGCTGTTGGTGCAGGTGAAGATGGGTTCAAACGTGCCAAGGCTTTAATTGAAGCAGATGTTGATGCAATTATTGTTGATACTGCCCATGGTCATTCAAAAAATGTTCTCGATTCGATTGCTAAAATAAAAAGTAAATATCCATTCGTGCAGATAATCGGTGGTAACATAGCAACCGCAGAAGCTGCAAAGGCATTAATAGATGCAGGTGTTGATGCTGTAAAAGTTGGTATTGGCCCTGGGTCAATTTGTACTACACGCATTGTTGCCGGTGTTGGCGTTCCTCAGCTAACTGCAATATTCGATGTTATAGAAGTAGCAAGAAAGCATAAGGTATGTGTAATAGCCGATGGCGGAATAAAATATTCTGGCGATTTGGCAAAAGCGATAGCTGCCGGTGCAGATTGTGCAATGATAGGTTCGTTGTTTGCAGGTACAACTGAAAGCCCGGGCGAAATAATTCTATTCCAGGGTAGAAGTTATAAAATGTATCGTGGTATGGGTTCAGTTGGCGCAATGGCTCGTGGTTCTGCTGATAGATATTTCCAGCAGGAAATTAAAGATTCATTAAAACTTGTACCTGAAGGTGTTGAAGGCAGAGTGCCATATAAGGGCGATGTTGCCGCAGTTATTCACCAGCTTATCGGTGGTCTTAGGGCTTCTATGGGTTACACCGGAAACAAAAACATAAAAGAAATGCAAACCAAATGTGAGTTCGTAAGAATTACCAATGCCGGCTTAAAAGAAAGCCACGCGCATGATGTAACCATTACGCATGAATCACCTAACTATAGGGTTAACTCATAGAAATAAAAAAGCCCCGAAAACGGGGCTTTTCTTTTAGGCATGATTTTAATCAGAAATTAAACGCGCATTGGCATGATAATGAATACACAATTAGGTTCGGTTGCATCAGTTATAAGCACCGGAGAGTTTGGTGTATCAAGCGCAACTTTTAGTTTGTCGCTTTTGATTTGAGACATCATTTCCAGTACATAACGTGAATTGAATCCCATCTCTACGGAATCAGAAGAGTATTCACATGCGATATCTTCTTTCGCTGTTGTACCTTCCAGACCTTGTGAGTTAAGAGAGATATTTCCTTTCTCGAATTTAACTTTCACAGCGCGGGTTTTATCAGCAGATATGGTAGAAACCCTGTCGATGGCTTCATTGAACAGCGCAGAAGAAACTGTACATATTTTTCCATTATTTTCAGGTATCACGCGCTGATAATCAGGGAAGGTTCCATCAACAACTTTAGAAAGAAGTTCAATTTTACCTGCGTTGATCTTTATTTTTGTTTCAGAAAGCGCAACAGAAACCTCATTCTGGTTTTCAAGAAGTTTGCCAATTTCGTTCACGGCTTTTCTTGGAATTATTATTCCCGGCATACCCGCAGAACCTTGTGGAGCTTCAACTTCTACAGAAGCTAAACGATGGCCATCAGTTGCAACAGCGCGAAGCTTGCCATTACTTAGGTGGAAATAAACACCATTTAAGTAGTAACGGGTTTCTTCGTTGCTCATCGCGAATTTAGTTTTATCGATAAGTTTCAGGAAATCTTTCGAGGAAATTGTGAATTTATGAGTAAGCTCACCTTCCGACATAACCGGGAAATCTTCCGCAGGCAGGTAAGAAAGGGTAAAGTTAGAACTGCCAGCCGCTACGTTCAGCCTTGAAGAGGCTGAATCAGCCTTAAGTGATACCTGAGAACCCTCAGGAAGCTTACGAACGATATCATAAAGCATAAGCGCAGGAACCGTTAAAGCACCTGTAGCTGCTATGTTTGCTTCAACCACTTCAGAAGCCACAAGATCCATGTCTGTAACTGTTAAAGTAAGGTTTTTGCCATCAGCATCTAGCTTTACGTTAGAAAGAATTGGAATGGTGTTCCTTTTTTCTACCAAGCTTTGAAGCCTTGATATGGCTCTTAAAAGAATAGATTTCTCAATAGTTATATTAAAAGCCTGAGTTGCTGCTTTTTTCTCAATTTTTCTTGCTGTATTTTCCATAAATATTTCAATGGGTTAGTTAATAATGTATGTGACCCCAAATGTGCGGTTAAAATGATATATATATCCTATATTATACTTGCGCAAGTATAATATTATAGCTCTTGACAGAACTGGCTATAAGTGTATAAAGCCCACTCCCGCGAGAATAGGAGAAAGAAATGTTCGCAGTAATAAAAACAGGTGGCAAACAATATAAAGTTAGCCCAAGCAATATAATAGAAGTTGAAAAACTTGATGCCGAAATCGGCGCAACTATCCTTCTAGATAACGTTGTTCTTTTCAACAATGGTTCAACCGACCAGATCGGCGCACCAACTGTAGCAGGCGTTTCTGTAGCAGCTGAAGTGTTGAATCAGAAAAAAGGCGATAAGGTTATCGTTTTCAAAAAGAAAAGAAGACACAATTACAGAAGAAAGAATGGTCACCGTCAACCTATCACTGTTTTAAAGATAGCTGAGATCGGTACAGGCTTAAAAGCTAAAGCTGCTCCTGCAAAGGCTGCAACTGAAGCCAAAGCAGAAAAGAAAGTTGAAACTAAAAAACCAGCTAAAACTGCTGAAAAGAAAACAACTAAAACTACCAAAGCTAAAAAAGCTGAGTAGTAATTAATAACAAGGAAAACCGTGGAGCTGTAGTTGGCTTTGCGCTTTAATGAAAGAGGTCTGTCATGGCAACTAAAAAAGCTGGTGGTAGTACAACGAATGGTAGAGATTCGAGTGGTAGAAGGTTAGGCGTTAAAAAATTTGGTGGTGAAAAGGTTATTGCTGGTAATATAATTATCAGACAAAGAGGCACTCAATGGAAGCCTGGTAAGAATGTTGGTTTAGGTAAAGATCATACAATTTTTGCTCTTGTTCATGGTTTTGTTAAATTTGAAACCAAAAAAGATAACAGAGTATTCGTATCAGTAGTTCCTGCTGTTGCTGCTTAATTCTGATACTACATAAAATTCTAAGAGGGCGGCTAAATGTCGCCCTTTTTATTTTAAGAAGAAGAAAAATATTATGCATTTTTTAGATGAAGCAAAGATACATGCAAAAAGTGGTGATGGTGGCGCTGGATGTATATCGTTCCGCAGGGAAAAGTTCATTGAGCATGGCGGCCCTAATGGTGGTAATGGCGGCAAAGGCGGCAGCATAATAATCAAGGCCGTAAAGGGTTTAAATACACTTATCGATTTCCGTTATACCCAGCACTTCATAGCACAAAATGGCGAGCGCGGTAAGGGTGGTTTGAAAGATGGAAAATCGGGTGAAGATCTTTTTGTTAATGTTCCTGTAGGCACGCAAGTGTTCATGGATGATGGCAAAACAATGATATGCGATGTTGACCGCGAAGATTTTGTTAAGGTTTTATTTAAAGGCGGTGACGGCGGTTTTGGTAATACACACTTTAAAAGCTCTACCAACAGGGCGCCAAGAAGAGCAACCCCAGGCTGGAAGGGAGAAGAAATGAAGTTGTGGCTTAAGCTGAAATTAATTTCAGATGTTGGCCTGGCAGGACTGCCCAATGCCGGAAAATCTACCTTCCTTGCTAAAACAACCAGGGCAAAACCAAAAATAGCTGATTATCCGTTCACTACTCTTAAGCCACAATTAGGTGTTAGTTATGTTGATGAGGAAGAATTCGTTATTGCAGATATTCCTGGCCTGATAGAAGGTGCCAGCGAGGGCGTTGGTCTGGGGCACAGATTTTTAAAACATATAGAAAGATGCAAGCTGATATTACATCTTGTTGATGGCTCTGATGAAAACTTCATAGAGAATTATGGTACCATAAGAAAGGAGCTGGAAGCATACAGCAAACTACTTGCGGGCAAAGAAGAAGTTGTTGCATTAAATAAGTGCGACATGATGAGTGCAGAAGAGATCAAAGAAAAAACAAAGCTCCTTAAAAAAGAGTGCGGCGCACCGGTTTTTGCCATTTCTGGCATAAGCGGCAAAGGGGTGGTTGAACTACAGCGCCATTTACTCAAAAAAATCAAAGAGATAAACGTAGCTGAAAAAACTCTGGCTATTTCCGAGGAAGAGATTAAAAATCAAGTCCCAGAAACATCCTCTGGGAATTAGCATGACTATTTTGTTGAAAACTTTAGCCGAACTTAAGGCCTCTAAGAATATTTGTGAGATATCACTCGATAATCCTCAAGACTCTTTTTTCTGCCAGATAATAGATTTCAATGAAACTCTTGGGATGTTCCGCAAGATCCTTTCCGATAACGGCGAGTTCGATGGATATAGTTTGATATTCCTGCCTAATATCAGAAATATAATCTGGGAAGGCGAGCTTCTTCAGCAACTGGAAATACTTCTTGAAGACAGACACTCTGACAAAAGTCATTTAGGCAAAATTGAGAACATAAATATAAATAGTGGGTTTTTTAAACTGATAAAAACCATTAATTCTTTATTCGGCCATATTTCTGTTTATGAAGTTCATGATAGAGGCGATTTTTATTTTGGTCAGGTTAAAGATATTGATGAAGAACATATGCTGATGCGCCTGATGGGTGATAAATTCAATATGGACGACCAAAGCATGGTAATTCGTTTAGAGGACATTGGCAGGATAGATTTTGGCGGGATATATGATGAAAACATGCTTAAGCTTCATCAAATTAAAAAGAGAGTAGCTAACAAATGACAAGATTTATTTTCATAACCGGTGGTGTGGTATCAAGTTTGGGTAAAGGCATTACTTCTTCTTCCATCGCTGCACTTCTACAGGCGCGCGGGTACTCTGTAAGAATACGAAAACTTGACCCTTACTTGAATGTTGATCCGGGTACGATGAACCCTATCCAGCACGGCGAGGTGTTCGTTACCGATGAT
>CAZLZP010000047.1:0-5495 GCA_964564045.1 uncultured Rickettsiales bacterium | reverse complement strand
CCACCGGTAGAATATATTCCGACCTGATAGCACGTGAACGCCGGGGGGATTATTTAGGTGCAACCGTGCAGGTTATACCACACGTAACTAACCTGATAAAAGAGTTCGTAACAGCAGATATAATGGGAACCGATTTCCTGATATGCGAGATAGGTGGAACAGTGGGTGATATTGAAGCCCTGCCCTTCTTTGAAGCGATACGTCAGTTAGGTAACGAGCTTGGCCATGAAAGAGCTTTATATGCACATTTAACTTTAGTTCCATATGTTGCGGCTGCTCAGGAATTAAAAACAAAACCCACACAACACTCGGTAAAAGAATTACGTTCAATTGGTATTCAGCCAGATATCCTTATCTGCAGAACCGAAAGGAAAATACCTGCATCTGAAAAACAAAAGATTGCCCTATTCTGTAACGTGAAGCCTGAATCTGTGATAGAGGCACTGGATACTGATGTTATTTATGGTGTTCCGGTTAATTATCATAATGAAGGTTTGGATACACAGGTGCTAAAGCATTTCGGCCTACCTAACGAAGAGAAGCCTAATATAAAGATCTGGGAAGATATTGTAGAAAAAGTTAGACACCCTAAAGGTGAAGTAACTGTAGCAATTGTAGGTAAGTACGTTTCTCTTTCTGATGCGTATAAATCTATTATCGAATCACTTGCCCATGCTGGAATTGCTAATAATACCAAGGTTAATATTAAATGGATAAACTCCCGAAAATTCCTTGAAGGCGAAGCAGAAACAGAAATGAAAGGCGTTAATGCTATACTTGTTCCTGGCGGCTTTGGCGAAGAAGGTGCCGAAGGAAAGATAGCCGCAGCAAAATATGCACGTGAAAATAAAATACCTTATCTTGGTATTTGTTTCGGTATGCAGATGGCCGTAATTGAAGCTTCAAGAAATCTTCTTGGAATAAAAGATGCCACATCAACTGAGTTCAAACCTCACAAAGACCCAGTGGTTGGTATGATGACAGAGTGGGAAACGAAAGATGGCAAAGAAATTCGTGCGGCTGGTGGAAACCTTGGCGGCACCATGAGGTTGGGTGCCTATGATTGTGTTTTAAAGAAGGGCTCTAAGGCTCGCGATATATATGGTAAAGATGAGATATCAGAGCGTCACCGCCATAGGTACGAGGTAAATATTAATTATAAAGATCAGCTAGAGAAAAAAGGTTTGATATTCTCTGGCCTTTCTCCTGATGGAGATCTGCCGGAAATAGTTGAGTATAAAGATCACCCATGGTTCATAGGTGTTCAGTTCCATCCGGAATTCAAGTCACGTCCTTTCGCACCACATCCATTATTCAGAAGCTTCATTGAGGCCGCAAAGAAAAATAAGAATTAATTATTCTTGATCGTCGATAGCGATAGGGGCATTTTCAGGTGTAAGTTTTTGCTGATATTGCTTGGCTGCCTTAACTGCATCATTAACTATACCATTTGCTTGGCCGTTTGCGCCTCCGGTTAGCTCTTCACCTATTTTCTGAGGGATGGCCATGTAGTCCTGGATATTTATCAGGTCTTTTATCTGTTCAGGCGTTAAGCCGTCTTCCTTCATTATTCTGATAGCTTCTTTAAGCTTTTCCATATCTATCTGTGAGCCTGTGCTATCCTGGAATTGTTTTATCTTATCAGCGATCGAGCCAGTTGGGTCCATCTCTTTTATAATGCCTACATCAGACCCCATATTATGAATAACATCTTTAAAGTATCCCTGTAATTTATCGGCCCCTACTGATGTAACACTGTAGGTCATGCCATCTTTCAGCCATTGAGGATCGGTGTTACCACCAAAACTTCTAACAAAATAATGCGCCGTTGAGGCAATTATCAAACCTATCGTTGTGCCCACTATTGCGCCCATTAGCCTATCGCTTGGGCCACCAACAGAAGAGCCGAGTGCCGCAACAAAAATTCCAATAACTATTGAAAGTACTATCAGCGCCGCAATGTAGGTAACAAAAATAGCTATGCCGTTAACAAGCATTCCCGGTTGAATATAGCTTGCAACTATCTCGCTTGCTTTAGGATAGAACAAAAGGGTTAGAACGCCGGCGCCATACCACTTAGCCAAACCTAATATGCTTTTAATTGCACCCTTGAAGAACCCAAGGGTCATGAAAATAAAAGCAACAACAGAAACTACTGCATCAAATTGTGTGAACATAAAAAATCATTAAGATTTATTTTTTACCTAGATAGCCACAAAAAAAATTATGCTGCAACATCAAAAGATATCTCGATATCTGCATCATCCAGTTTGTAGTTATTCTTAAACCTTGAGTAAGTTTTATTGCCTAAATCCAGAGATTTAGCCAGGGTTTGCTCGGAAATATAACTTGAATTTGCCTGTATTGCAGCGGCATATTCCGCAGGAACTTTTAAAGCTACATTTATTCTATCTGTAATATTTAGGTCAGCTTCTTTACGTGCTTGCTGAATTGCGCGAACTATATCGCGCGCTATACCTTCGTTCTTTAACTCTTCGGTAATGTTTAGATCCAGCTCTACAACAACATCGTTACTTGAAACCGCGAGCGCACCTTTTTTATTCTTCGGTTCCAGATTCAGATTATATTCTGAAGATTCAAGTTTTTCGCCTAGAACTTCAACACCTCCACCATCAAGCATTTTCCATTTACCCTGCTTAACCGCAGGTATAAGTTCTTTTATTTTGGTAGGAAGCCTTTTTCCAAGCACAGGGAAATTAAGGCTTAGTTTAAGTTCGGCTTTTTCTCCCAGATCAAAAGAGAAGTTAATTTTTTTAACATTCAGCTCTTCACATATTATATCGCCGTAAGATTTTAGATCGTACGTCAGTTTGTCTGAAACTATCACATTCGCAGAGGCAAGTGGCTGGCGAACTTTGGCATTTTCTTTGTTTCTTACGGCAAGGCCTGCGTTACATATCTCGCGCACCTTATCCATTGTTATAAGAAGAATTGCATCATCTTTTATAGCAGAAACATCAGGGAATTTCTCCAGGTGAACTGATTCTTTCCCGGTTAGGCCTTTAAATATCTCTTCAAAAGTAAATGGCGCAAGAGGCGCAGCGGCCTTACATATATTCACCAGGCATGTATACAGCGTGTTGTATGCTGAAAGCTTATCTTCGTCGGCGTTACCGCTCCAGAACCTATCTCTGCTTCTGCGTATGTACCAGTTATTCATAACCTCGAAGAAGTCTTCCACGGCCTTGCAGGCTGCGTTTGTGTAATATTCATCGAAAGATTTTTCTATCTGCTGAATCGTGGTTTTTAATTTTGATAAGATGTACCTATCCATCAGGTTATTTGAGTCGAATTTCTCTTCAGCCTTAACACCATCGCTGTTCGCATACAGACTAAAGAAGTGATACGCATTCCACACCGGCTTCAAAACCAGCCTTGTGGCATCACGTATATCAGCACCATCTTTTGATATATTAAGTTCACCACCTGTCATCACCGCAGATGAAACCATCATCCAGCGCATTGAATCAGCACCGTATTTTTCAAACACCTCTTTAGGGTCTGGGTAATTTCTTAAACGTTTTGAAAGTTTCTGTGAATTTTCATCTAGTATAACACCGTGACATATACAATTTTTAAACGGAGCTTTGTCGAACAGTGCAGTTGAAAGAACCATTAATGTATAAAACCAGCCACGAGTTTGCGCTACATATTCAACAATGAAGTCTCCTGGGAACCTTGATTCAAATTTCTCTTTGTTCTCAAATGGATAGTGCTGTTCGGCAAATGGCATAGAACCAGATTCGAACCAACAATCCAGTACTTCCGGAACACGTTTATAAACATCAGAAGGGTTTTCAGGATCAACCTTTGTTAGGTTATCTATGAATGGTCGGTGAAGATCTGTTACCTTCACGCCAAAGAATTCTTCCAGTTCTTTTATAGAACCAAAAACTTTGATCTTACCTGATTTTGTTTTCCAAACCGGTATCGGCGAACCCCAGAAGCGGTTACGAGATATCGCCCAATCATGCGCATTTTCCAGCCACTTACCAAACTGGCCATCACGAATGTGCGAAGGTATCCAGTTTATATCTTTATGGTTAAGTTCCACCATTCTATCTTTGAACGCGGTAACTTTTACATACCAGCTAGGAACTGCCTTATATATAAGCGGAGTATCTGTTCTCCAGCAATGCGGATAGTTATGTTTGTAATCTTCCTGCTTTATCAAAGCTTCGCTTTCTTTCAGATAATCTACGATACGCAGGTTTACTAAACCGTACTTCTTGAGCTGGTCTTCTTTATATGGTTCATCAGCAGATTTATTTAATTCCTGCATCACATTCAAACCGATAAGCGATAAAGTTCTTCCAGTTGCAGGATATTTTATATCGAATATTTCTTTGGTGAATTTACCAGCTTCATCAACCGGGCAAACTATACCGCCATTATCTGGCAGGCAAATTCCATTCGCCTCCGCAACGCGCTGATCATCTTCACCAAAGCCAGGCGCAATGTGAACTATACCTGTACCATCTTCATCGGAAACGAAATCACCTTCAATTATTGTGAATGCATTCTTACCACCACGTTTATCTTCTGCAAAGTATGGGAATAGTGGTTTGTATTTAAGGCCAATCAATCTCTTCCCGCTGCCTTCTAAATCGTCTTTAGTTGGCGTAAAGTCCATGAAGACTGTTTTGGCGCCAAATAAGTTTTGAAGCGCCTTCTTGGTTGCAATATAAGATTTACCATTCTCAAAATGTATACAATATGTAATATCCTTATTTACCGCCAGAGCCAGGTTACTTGGTAATGTCCATGGCGTGGTAGTCCATGCAATCACATAACAGCCATTAGCCGAGTTTCTTTTTAAAACATCACTCAATTTCTCCGGGACCTCTTCTAACTCAAACGCTACATATGCCGACTTACTTGTTTTTTCACGGTAAGAGTTATCTAGTTTTGTTTCAAAGTTTGAAAGCGGGGTTTCGGCTGCCCATGAATAAGGCATTACTTTGTGGCCTTGATAAACCAGACCTTTTTTGTAGAGTTCGCTAAATGCCCAGATAACAGATTCCATGTAGTTTATATCCATGGTTTTGTATCCGTTCTTAAAATCTACCCAGCGGCCAAGGCGATTAACGTAATCTTCCCACTCGCTGGTATATTTCATTACCGAGCTTCGGCAGGCATCATTGAACTTGCCTATACCATATTCCTGAATTGCAAGCTGACCGTGAATGTTAAGTTCTTTTTCAACTTCCATCTCGGCAGGCAGGCCGTGGCAATCCCAGCCGAACACACGCTCGGTTCTTTTACCTTTCATAGTTTGGTAACGGGCAAATATATCTTTCACGCAGGAAGTAAGAAGGTGGCCATAGTGCGGCAAACCGTTTGCAAATGGCGGGCCATCAAAAAAACTGAATTCATTTTTGTTTTTTGGAAGTGACTCTACCGATCTTTCAAAGATGCGATTCTCGTTCCAGAATTTCAGGATCTTATTCTCGATCTCCGGGAAATTGGGACTG
>CAZLZP010000046.1:0-12137 GCA_964564045.1 uncultured Rickettsiales bacterium | reverse complement strand
CATGAAGCAAATTAAAAAGGCCATGCCTGAAGGTATCGATTATTCCATAGTGTACGACCCGACAACTTTCGTGCGTGATTCCATCAAGGCCGTGGTAAAAACATTGTTCGAGGCGGTTCTTCTGGTTGTTATAGTTGTTATAGTTTTCCTGCAGACGTGGCGTGCATCAATAATTCCATTACTTGCCGTGCCTATCTCGGTTGTTGGAACATTTGCACTTATGCACATGTTTGGCTTCTCAATAAACGCGCTCTCGCTTTTCGGATTGGTGTTGGCGATAGGTATCGTTGTAGATGATGCCATAGTTGTGGTAGAGAACGTAGAGCGTAACATTGAAAAGGGCCTTTCCTCGCGTGATGCTACTTATCAGGCGATGAAAGAAGTATCGGGACCGATAATCGCTATAGCATTAACACTATGTGCGGTATTCATTCCTATTGCATTCATCAGTGGGCTAACCGGCCAGTTCTATAAGCAGTTTGCGCTTACCATCGCCATATCTACAATAATATCTACCATCAATTCATTAACGCTTAGCCCGGCGCTGGCCTCAATTTTACTTAAGGGCCACGATGAACCGAAAGACTGGTTAACCCGTAAAATGGATAAATACTTCGGCTGGTTCTTCACAAGATTCAATAAATTCTTCAGCAACTCATCAGCCGCTTACAGCAATAGTGTTGTTGGTATACTGGGGCGTAAATCTGTTTCGATGGTTATTTATCTGGTGCTTATAGTCTTTACATATTTTGCGTTCAAAATAGTTCCTCCGGGTTTTGTTCCGCAGCAAGATAAACAATATCTGGTTGGTTTTGCGCAGCTTCAGGATGGTGCAACCATTGAACGCTCAGACCAGATAATCCGCCAGATGTCAGAGATAGCGATGAAGGAAGAAGGTGTAGAGCACGCCGTAGGTTTCCCGGGCCTTTCAATAAACGGGTTTACCGTATCTTCCAGTGCAGGGATAGTTTTTGTTACACTAAAACCGTTCGACCAGAGAACCCGCCCCGATCTTTCAAGTGGTGCCATAGCGGGCAAACTGAACATGAAATACGCAGCGCTGGGTGATGCGTTCATTGCAATATTTCCGCCTCCTCCGGTAATGGGTTTGGGCACCATTGGTGGTTTCAAACTGCAAATTCAGGATAGAAGCGACCAAGGTTACGAGGCTTTGAACAAAGTTGTTCAGGAAATTCAGATGAAGGGCTGGCAAACGCCTGAATTAACTCAGGTGTTTTCAAGTTATAAAATAAACGTTCCTCAGCTTGATGCGGTTGTAGACAGGGAAAAGGCCAAGCAGCTGGGCTTAAGCATTACAAGTGTATTCGATACCATGCAGATATATCTTGGTTCGCTTTACGTGAACGATTTCAACAAATTTGGCAGAACTTATCAGGTAATAGCGCAGGCAGATTCCGATTTCCGATCTCATAAGGAAGATATACTTCAGTTAAAAACAAAGAATGACAAAGGTGACATGATACCACTGGGAGCCGTGGTGCAGGTTAACGAATCTTATGGTCCTGAAAGTGTTTTAAGGTACAACGCGTATCTTTCGGCTGATATAAACGGTGCGCCTAATTTTGGCGTTTCATCTGGTCAGGCGGAAGCTGCTATGATAAAAATTCTTGATGAAACCTTACCTAAAGGCTTCACCTACGAGTGGACAGATCTTTAATACCAGCAGATACTTGCAGGTAATACCGCAATTATAGTATTCCCGCTTTGCGTTCTGCTTGTATTCCTTGTTCTTGCTGCAAAATATGAAAGCCTTACATTGCCATTTGCGGTTATACTTATAGTGCCAATGGGTATTCTTTCGGCAATAACAGGGGTTTTCCTATGGGGTGGTGATATTAATATATTCACGCAAATAAGTTTATTCGTGCTGGTGGGGCTGGCCTGCAAGAACGCTATCCTGATAGTTGAATTCGCGCACGAGCTGGAACTGCATCATGGCCGCAACACGGTTGATGCAGCGATAGAAGCATGCAAGCTTCGTCTCCGTCCGATACTAATGACATCATTCGCATTCATCATGGGCGTGCTGCCTCTGGTATTTTCATCTGGTGCCGGTTCTGAAATGCGTCATGCTATGGGCATCGCGGTATTTTCCGGAATGATAGGCGTAACTTTCTTCGGATTATTCCTAACTCCTGTTTTCTATGTAGTGCTTCGTAAAATAGCCGATAACGTTAAAGGTACTCCGGGCGCGCAGCAAAAGCCTTTGTAAAACAACGCATTATTACTATTATTAAAATTCTGTTGTAAACAGCGTGGAATATTATAGTTGTTATTCTCGGTGAGTGGGGACGCTGAAATTCACAAACAATTAGGAGATACTATGAATAAACTATTAACTTCTGCAGCAGTACTTGCTGTTCTAGTTGCTACCTCTGCTATCGCTGAAGATGCGGCTGCACCTGCGGCTGATACAAAAGTAAAATGCTCTGGCATTTCTAAAGCCGGCCAAAATGCATGCAAAACTAACGCTCACTCTTGCGCTGGCCAAGCTAAAACAGATAACGATCCTGCTGAATGGACATTCTCAGCATCTGCTGAAGAGTGCACTAAAGCTGGTGGTAAATTAGTTGAAGCTGAAGCGGCTGCTCCTGCTGCTGAAGTGCCTGCTGCTGTTCCTGCAGTTGCTGCGCCTGCTGCTGCAAACTAATTTTTTAATATTAGTTTTAAATTATAGAAGCCCGGCTATATTTAGTCGGGCTTTTTATTTTGTTGGTCTATGAATAAATTCGGATACAAAAATTTGGGTTATGGCTTGGGGCTTCGTGCACAGCACTACGATCATATCCTTGAAAATAAACCGCAGGTAGACTGGTTCGAGATAATAACTGAAAATTATATCGATAACCATAAGGGCTACTGGGAATTCCTTTCCGAGCTGCGCCAAACCTACCCTATAGTTATGCATGGCGTATCACTTTCCATTGGTTCGCCTGATGAACTGAATCTGGAATATCTGGCCAAAGTTAAAAAACTTGCTCAGTACATAAATACCCCGTGGGTTTCCGATCACCTTTGTTATACAAGTGTTGGCGGGGTTAACACGCATGATCTGCTGCCAGTTCCATACACTAAAGAAATGCTTTCGCATATTGTAGAGCGCATTAAAAAAGTTCAGGGTATTCTGGAGAGAAACATAGTTATTGAAAATCCCTCTTCCTATGTCGAGTTCGCAGAGTCTACTATGCCTGAATGGGAGTTCATGGCTGAAATGGCCGTTCAGGCCAATTGTGGCATATTGCTGGATGTTAATAATATATATGTAAGTTCATTCAACCACCATTTCGATGCCGTTAAGTATATAGATTACATACCCGCTGAACATATAGTTCAAATTCATTTGGCGGGGCATACAAACAAAGGCGATATAATTATCGATACCCATTCCGACCACGTAATAGATAAGGTTTGGAACCTTTACAAACATACGGTGGAAACAAAAGGTAAGATAACCACAATGGTAGAGTGGGACGAGAACATACCGGAATTTGCCTTGCTGGAAGCCGAGATAAACAAAGCCAGAAAATTTGTATGAAAGAAACGCTGAAAAAATTCCATCATTCAATAATTGTTAAGCAGGCAAGCCATGCAACCCAATTGCTAAAAACAAATCCGCGTATTTCGAAAGAGAAGCAGATGGCCGTGTATATAGATGGTTATCGTATCAGGTTATCTTCAGCTGTTAGGTCAGATCACAAGGCCTTCTGTAATTATCTTGGCAAAAAATCAGAGAAGGTGGTCTCTCAGTTCGTTGAAGAAGTTACCTCAGATTCATACAGTCTCGATTTCTATCCATTTAAATTCACCGACTATCTGCTGAATAAGAAAATAAAACCCGAGGCAAAAGAACTTGCCCGGCTGGAAGCAGCTATAGCAACCACCTTCATGGCGAAAGATTCCGAGCCTCTTATGGCGCAAACTCTTTCCAACCTTAACGAATCGCAGCTTGAAAGTTTCAGGTTCAAGCCCAGAACGGCATTGGCTTTACTCGAGTTAGATCACGATGTGGAAAAATATCTGCAGGAATTCCGTGCGGAACAGAATCCTAAAAAAATAGCGAAGAAGAAAAATTATATTTGCGTTGTACGTAATAATAACGAAATACATCGCCACTACCTTCTTGCTGAAGAATATGAAGTGCTGCAAAAACTATTTGCGGGGCTTTCTACAGAAGAAGCTGTTTCGAATGAAATGACCATTGAAATGTTCCCTCAGTGGCTACAAAAATGGCTTATTAACGGCTTTTTCGCCGGTTGACTACATACCATTGAACATATTCTTCATGGCGGCCATATTGCCAAGCTTTGCCGGATTTATTCCTTTCATCTTGCCCATCATTTTACCCATTTGCATCTGTTGTTTTACCAGCATGTTTATTTCCTGAATGGTGGTACCAGAGCCTGCTGCAATTCTACGTTTACGAGAGCCATTCAAAACTTTCGGGTAGCGTTTTTCCTGCCTTGTCATGCTTTCAATTATGGCGAGTTGTTTCTTCAGAACATTCTGGTCTATATTGGCTTCCTCTATTTTACTTTTCACTTTTGCCAGGCCTGGTATAAGGCTTGCCAGGCCGCCAACTCCACCCATTTTCTGTATCATTTTTATCTGCTTGTAAAGGTCGTCCATATCGAAGCCGCCCTTCTGCATTTTCTTCATCATCTGCTCGGCTTCAGCCGCATCAAAATTTTCCTGCGCCCTTTCAACTATGGCAACAACATCGCCCATATCCAGAATTCTGCCGGCAACTCTTTCGGCAACAAATGGTTCGAACTCAGATATTTTTTCACCAACGCCAATGAACTTTATTGGGCAACCGGCTATCTGCTTCATGCTTAAAGCTGCGCCGCCGCGCGCATCGCCGTCCATTCTTGTAAGTATTATTCCTGTTAAAGGAATTTTAGCCGAGAATTCTTTGGCTATGTTAACAGCATCTTGGCCTGTCATCGCATCACCAACCAGAATTGTTTCAGTCGGCCTGGAAATTTCGTGAACTTCTTTCAGTTCATTCATCAGCTCTTCATCAATATGCAGCCTGCCTGCAGTATCAAGTATCAATACATCAAAGCCCTCGGTTCTGGCTTTCTTCAGCGCACGTTCGGTTATCTCTTTTGGTTTCTGGTTTGCTATTATCTCTAAACTTTCTACGCCAACCTGCTTGCCCAGAATTTCCAATTGTTGTTGCGCTGCCGGCCTATAAATATCTAAGCTGGCCAGCAGAACCTTCTTGTTCTTTTTATTCTTGATATAATTTGCAAGCTTGCCGCAGCTTGTGGTTTTACCGCTACCTTGTAAACCTGCTAGCAATATAACAACAGGTGGGGTGGCGTTTAAATTAATATCGTTCTGTTCAGTTCCGCCAAGAATTGCCGTTAGCTCGTCATGAACTATTTTTACCACCATCTGCGCCGGTGAAATACTTCTAACAACTTCCTCGCCAAGTGCTTTGGCCTTCACTCTTTCAATGAATTCTTTGGCAACCGGTAGCGCAACATCAGCTTCAAGCAGCGCAACGCGTATTTCGCGCATTGCCTCGTTAATATCTTCTTCCTTCAGTACGCCTTTGCCGCGAAGCTTACTGAATGCATCAGAGATAGATTCTGTTAGTTTATTGAACATTTATTTTAGCATCTGGTTTACGTACATATATAGGGCTTTTTCTTTCAAAGTCAGCATTGTCATTGATAATTAACTTATGTGCAAGAAGGCCAATATCTCGGGCATCGGGCAGGGAGGTTATTTTGCACTCATCAACATTTCCTATATCAGCGAATATAAGCTTGTTCACATCTATCAGTTCAGGGTTGGAATATTCACTTAACAGGCCGCTCTGAAGATTGAATTCCTGATAATAGGCCTGTTCTCTGCCGGCATTTATAGCAGAAGATATTCTTGTAGCACCGCTTTCAGAAAGTTTATTTGCCAGTGCCTCAAGGCTGCTGATGCCAACCACCTTCTTATTCTGCGCAAGGCCGATAGCAAGAATTGCGCTAAGTCCTATTCTTATGCCGGTAAAACTTCCGGGGCCAAGATCTACGGCAAAATATTCAAAGTCATCGTATTTCAAATTGGTTTCTGCCAGAACATTATTTATATGCTCAAAAAGCCTTTCAGCCTGAAGTGAATTTTCTGTACCCTGCGAGAACGCAACTACTTCACCATCTTTAATTATGGCGCAACTTTCCTGCCCAAGGGCTGTATCAACCGAGAGAATTAGCATATTACTGGCACAGGGCCACCATTTTATTATAGGCGGCGGTGAAGCCTTTTAAAGAATATGTATCCTGCGCATAAGTTCCGCGTTCAGATGTACCTTTGGTAGAAACCCTGCCGCCGCGTTTCATAGCTTCAATAACAGTTCTGTCCATTTGCTCATCTTTGGCCCAGGCCATTTGTGGAGTTTGTGCCGAGGTGAAGAACTTGAATGTTTTTATACCATCTATCACGAAGGCAACTTCGCTGGATCTTTTATATGGAAAGCCAGTATCTATACTAACTTCAGGTGTGCCCAGCTGTCTGTATGTAACCAGCATATACACATCGCCGCGAATTCTGTAATTACCGGTTTTTTTGGTTGGGTTGCTGGTAATATAGCAAACTCTATTACCACTTTCGGTTGCCGTGAATACCGCCCAGTCCTTGAACTCTCCTTTAATTTCCTGTGCGTTTGCAGGAAGGGAAGATGAAGCTAATAATACGGCAGCAATAGTCAGGAAAAATCTAAGCATTTGTTAACCTTAAAATAATTATTTACAAGTTAGCCTCAACTTGCAATAAAGGCTTATCAAAATCAAGGAATAATTATGAAAATTTTTGTTACACTGTTTCTGGCCTTAACCCCACTTCTATCTTTTGCACAGGAAACCGCTGCTCCGGTAGTTGCCGCAGCTCAGGGCGCGCCGGCTCAGCCCGGTATTGAAAGCCTGCTGGTACAGCTTGGCATTATATTCGTTATATTCTACTTTTTGCTTATCCGTCCTCAGCAGAAGAAACATAAGGCCCATCAGCTTATGGTTTCTGCTCTTAAAAAGGGCGATAAGGTTATAACTGGCGCTGGTTTTGTCGGTACGGTTACGAAGGCGAATGAAGGCGATAGGTTCGTTAACGTAGAAATAGCGAATGGTGTAGAGGTTCAGGTTTTACGTTCAACTATAAATGAATTTTCTGATAAACCTCAAAACGAAGTGAAAAAATAAAAATGATCAACTTCCCAAAATGGAAAATATTCCTGGTTATCGCCGTTTGTTTATGGGCGATAGCACAAACAGTACCGAACCTTCTTTCAGAATCTGAAAGGGCAAAATACTCTTTCCTGCCGAAGGGCACGGTTAAGCTGGGGCTTGATCTTCAGGGGGGCTCACATCTTCTGTTGAAAATAGATTTCGACCACTTCCTGAAGGAGCATTTTGAAAGCATACTTGATGATGTGCGCAGAAGTTTCCGAACTGAAAAGATCGGTTACCTGAATCTTGCTGTTAAGAATACCCAGGATAAAAAGGCATATATCGGCCTTACATTGCGTGATGCCTCCCAGAAAGAGATGGCGCTGGAGCAGTTAAAGAAAATATCGCGTGATTTTGATGTGGAAGAGAACGCAGGAAATTTAAAAATATCATATTCTGATGATGCGCTGGAAAAGCTTCGCCGCGATGTGCTTGAAAAATCTATCGAGATAGTTCGCCGTCGTGTGGATGAAACCGGCACGCGTGAACCGTTGATACAAATGCAGGGAGACGAGCGTATATTGCTGCAGGTTCCTGGTTTACAAAACCCTGAAGAACTTAAAAAGCTTCTTGGTAAAACCGCGAAGATGACATTCCACTTGATGAATGAGAACGACCCGTACGCGATGAGCACAACCTACCCTGGCTCTGATGAAATACTTTTAAGTGATTCAAAGGCCGATTCAAAACAGAAATATCTGGTGAAGAAAAAGGTTGAGTTAAGCGGCGAAATGCTGGTTGATTCTCAACCTACCTACGATCAGGCTCAGCCGGTGGTAAGCTTCAGGTTTAATAACCTGGGGGGCAAAAAATTTGCGCAGATAACTTCCGAGAATGTTGGCAAGCCTTTTGCGGTTGTACTTGATGGTAAAGTTATAACTGCACCGCGCATCAATTCATCAATACTAGGTGGTTCCGGTATAATCACCGGCAACTTCACTGCGCCGGAAGCTACCGAGCTTGCGCTTCTGCTTCGTTCTGGTGCGCTACCCGCGCCACTTACAGTGGTTGAAGAGCGTACGGTTGGCCCAAGCCTCGGGCAAGATTCTATCGATGCCGGAAAAATAGCAACCGCAGTAGGTTTTACTCTTATTACAATATGTATGATTATTGTTTACAGATTATTCGGTTTGTTTGCCAACGTTGCATTGGTAGTGAACATATTCATTATCATTGCGGTACTTTCATTATTTGGCGCAACATTAACAATGCCAGGTATTGCCGGTTTGGTGCTAACAATGGGTATGGCGGTAGATGCGAACGTACTTATATTTGAACGTATAAAGGAAGAGCTTCGTAACGGAAAATCCGCAATAGCCTCAGTAGATGCAGGGTTTAACAGGGCGTTCACAACCATTCTAGATTCAAACCTTACAACCTTAATAGCCGCGTTCTTACTATTCACCTATGGCAGCGGTACAGTTAAAGGTTTCGCAGTTACGCTTACGGTTGGTATATTAAGTTCAATGTTCACAGCTATCACACTTACAAAACTTATCATTGTAGTGTGGTTAAAGAAAACAAAGCCGAAAACCTTAAAATTAGTTAAACAACCACATGCTAATTGATGTTGTAGAATTTGCGCGTGAACTTATCTCCAGAAAAAGCATTACTGGTGAAAGTGATAATGGCGCGATAGAGCTAATTTCAAACAATCTTAAGAACCTTGGTTTTAACTGTATAATCCAAAATTTTTCTGGTGATGGTTCATACGAAGTTAGCAACCTATATGCCGAGCGCGGAGCTTCTGGTCGCAATCTTTGTTTTGCTGGCCATACCGATGTTGTACCGCATGGCGATGAAAGTTCATGGAGCGTTCCGCCATACTCTCCGCAGGTGGTAGATGGTTTTCTTATCGGCCGTGGTGCTGTTGATATGAAAGGTTCTATAGCGGCGTGGGTAGCGGCGTTATCTGAATTTTTAAACGATAATAAAAATTTCTCTCATAAGCTTTCAATGCTTATCACTGGTGATGAAGAGGCCGATTCCATTAATGGCACTGTTAAAATGCTGAAGTTCATCACTGAAAAAGGAGCAAAAATAGATTCCTGTGTGGTTGGTGAACCTACAAATCCGAACGAACTTGGCGAGATGATGAAAATAGGCCGTCGCGGCAGCATCAGCTTCACGCTTGCTGTTCAGGGCGTTCAGGGGCATGTAGCGTATCCGGAAAAATCACGTAACCCGGTAACTGAACTGGTGAATATTCTTCATGAACTTAAAGGCGAGCGTCTGGATAAGGGCAATAAATTCTTTGATGCATCTAACCTGGAAGTTACCTCGGTAGATGTTGGCAACCCAACCTCTAACCTAATTCCTGAAAAGGCTTCAGCGCGTTTTAATATTCGCTTCAACAACCTTCATTCTACCAAAGCTCTTAAAAAATACGTAACGCATATATGTAATAAGCATTCTAAAAAATATGAACTGGAAGTGCGCAAAGGTGAGTGTGAATCTTTTATCAGCAAACCAGGTGCGCTGGCAGATGTAGTTGAATATTCAGTTAAGGAAGTTATAGGTAAAAAACCGGTGCGCAGCACTACCGGCGGCACTTCTGATGCCAGGTTTATAAAAGATTATGCCGAGGTTGTAGAGTTTGGTTTGGTAAATACTACCGCTCACAAGGTTGATGAAAAAACCTCTGTGGAAGACCTGAACAACTTAAAGAATATTTATAAGAGTATAATTCAAAATTACTTCGCATAATTTATGCTGCCAATAATAATTTCTCCTGACCATTTAAAAACCCTTGTAATAGGCCAGGGGCCAGCAACTACCCGCAGGCTTGAAATGCTAAAAGATGCCGGGGTTAAAAACGTAACATACTTTAAAACACCGCCAGAAGAAAAAGAATTTGATGATGTAAACTTGGTTTACGTTGCAGATTTCGATGACGATACTTCAGAAAAAATTTATAATATTGCGGCAGCAAAAAAACTTCTGATAAACACAGAAGATAAAACTAAGTTCTGTAACTTCCATGCGCCCGCAATAATCCGCCGGGGAGACTTGCTGCTAACCGTTTCAACAGCAGGAAAGGGGCCGCGTTTGGCGCGTCGCATAAAAGCAATTCTTGAAAATATGTTCCCGCCAGAATGGAAAGAAAATCTTGAACATCTTTCAAACATTCGCGATGAATATAAAAAGCAGGGTTATAAGTTTGAAACCATGGCCGTAAAAATCGATGAAGAGATTCAGAAAAAAGGCATGTTCAGCAAGATCTGCGAACGTTGTATGAAATAAGAAGGAGAGGTTATGACCCAAATTTATTTAGGCAAGGGTGGAGAAAATCCACAGAATATTCTACTAAAGTATGGTAACAGGCACGGGCTTATTGCCGGTGCTACGGGTACTGGTAAAACAGTTACTCTGCAAGATATCGCTGAAGGCTTTTCAAAAAATGGAGTGCCGGTTTTTATTTCCGATATTAAAGGTGATCTTTCCGGATTAGCAGCTGCAGGGCAGGGTAAAGAGCCCTTTGTAAAGCGTGCCGCTGAAATTGGTTTTGAATATAAGCCGGAATCCTTCCCGGTAGTTTTCTGGGATATTTTCGGCGCAAAAGGCCATCCTATACGCACTACAATTTCCGATATGGGGCCTATGTTACTTGCTCGTTTAATGGGCCTGAACGATACGCAGGAAGGCGTTTTAAATATCGCTTTTGCGGTTGCAGATAAGCAGGGTTTATTGTTACTCGATCTGGATGATCTTCGTTCCATGTTGCAATATCTATCTGAAAACGCCAAGGAAATTGGCCAAACATACGGCAATGTAGCATCTGCCACCGTTGCTTCTATCCAGCGCGAATTGCTGGTGCTGGAACAGCAGGGTGCACGCAAATTATTCGGCGAACCTGCATTGCAGCTTGTAGATCTTTTGCGTACATCTATCGATGGCAGAGGTAATGTTAATATACTTTCCGCCGAGGCATTAATGCAGAAGCCTGCGCTTTATTCAACATTCATGCTGTGGTTGCTTGCCGAACTGTTCGAGAACATGCCAGAAGTAGGCGACATGGAAAAGCCGCGCTTGGTATTCTTTTTTGATGAAGCTCATCTGTTATTTTCTGAGGCTCCAAAAGTTCTGGTAGAAAAAGTAGAGCAGCTGGTGAAGCTTATCCGCTCGAAAGGTGTTGGTGTATATTTCATAACGCAGAACCCGCAAGATATCCCCGATGGCGTTCTGGCGCAGCTTGGTAATCGTGTGCAGCATGCGTTGCGTGCTTTCACCCCGGCGGAAACAAAGGCGGTTAAAGCTGCGGCGCAATCTTTCCGTGTTAACCCTAAATTCAAAACCGAAGAAGTTATAACCCAGCTTGCAGTTGGTGAAGCTCTGGTTTCCACACTAGATGAAAAGGGAACCCCAACAATTGTAGAGCGCACTCTTATACGCCCGCCACTTTCTTTAGTTGGGCCAATAGATGATGCCACGCGCGCAGGGCTGATACAAAAATCTCCGATATATGGTTTGTATGAGCGTGAGATGAACCGCGAATCTGCCTATGAAATGTTGAATAAGCGCGCCGCGCAAAACCAAGCGCAACAGCAAGAAGTTCAACAGCAGCAATCTAAAAAAGCTGCAACAGGCGGAAGCCGTAGAAGCGATAGCGTTTTAGAAGCAACAACAAAATCTGTTATGCGCTCTGTTGGCACAACCGTTGGCAGAGAGATAGTTAGAGGTATTTTGAAGGGCTTGTTAAAATAAACTACTTGCCCATACTAAAAATTACGAAATCACTTGCTGCGCCTAAGCCTTTAATATTAATTTCTGCTTCATCTTCAATGGCAAGGCCATCGCCAGTTTCAAGCTTTTGTCCGTTTACTTCAATATTGCCATTTGCAATTTGAATCCACGCATATCTATCACCCAATATGTGGTTTAGTGTTTTATCTTTTT
>CAZLZP010000045.1:10817-12341 GCA_964564045.1 uncultured Rickettsiales bacterium | reverse complement strand
CAATATCCTTTCTCCTGCGAACGGCAAACCGGTGATAGTTCCTACACAAGATATCGTTCTTGGTCTGTACTATCTTTCAGTTTCCTATGATGGTGAAAAAGGCGAAGGCACTCCTTTCCGTAATGTTGGTGAAATTGAACACGCACTTGCTGCTGGTTCTGTTTCTCTTCACGCGAAGATCAAGTTCCGTTTTGAAACCAAAGATCAGGAAGACAACAAGATCACTCAAACTGTTGAGACAACTCCTGGAAGAGCTCTTATCTCTGAGATACTTCCTCGTCATCACAAGGTTAAGTTCGATCTTATCAATCAGCCTATAACTAAGAAGCAGGCTTCAAAAATAATCGATGAGATCCATCGTTATTGCGGACCTAAAGCAACCGTTATATTCGCTGATCGTATGATGAAACTTGGTTTCTCTCACGCTTGTAAGTCTGGTATATCATTTGGTAAGGACGACATGGTTGTTCCTACTGCTAAAGCAGAAATGATAAACAAAACCGATAAACAGGTTCTAGAGTTCGAGAAACAATACTCTGATGGTTTGATCACTCGTAAAGAGAAATACAATAAAGTGGTTGATGCTTGGTCTCACTGTACCGATCAGGTAGCGAATGAAATGATGCGCTACATGAATGGTCAGGTTAAAGTTGCCGGCAATAAGCTAACAGGCCAGGCGGCCGTGAACTCTATCTTCATGATGGCAGATTCAGGCGCTAGGGGTTCTGCGGCTCAGATCAAACAGCTTGCTGGTATGCGTGGCTTGATGGCAAAACCATCTGGCGAGATCATTGAAAAGCCGATCATTTCAAACTTCAAAGAAGGTTTGAACGTGTTCGAATATTTCAACTCTACACACGGTGCCCGTAAAGGTTTGGCAGATACTGCACTTAAAACTGCAAACTCTGGTTATTTAACACGTCGTTTGGTGGATGTTGCACAGGATTGTATCGTTAAAGAATTCGATTGCGGCACACAAGATGGTGTAATTGCGCGTGCTGAAATTGAAAGCGGTAACGTTATATCTCCACTTGTTGATAAAATAATCGGCCGTACTTCAGCTAACGATCTGCGTAATCCGGTTAGTGATGAGCTTATTGTTAAAGCCGGTGACCTTATAACTGAAGCGATAGCTGATAAGATCGATGCTTCTGGCATTGATGCGGTTAAAATGCGCTCTGTTATCACTTGTAAAACAAAAGTTGGTACATGTGCTAAATGCTACGGACGTGATCTTTCATCCGGCCATATGGTAAATATGGGCGAAGCAGTTGGTGTTGTGGCGGCTCAGTCTATCGGTGAACCTGGTACACAGCTTACAATGAGAACGTTCCACATTGGTGGTGCGGCTACATCTTCGGCTGAACAATCCAGCGTTCAAGCGGTTCATGATGGTGTTATAAAAATCGAGAATCGTAACGTTGTTGTGGATTCTGAAAAACGTAACGTTGTACTAAGCCGTTCATGCGAGATACTTGTTCTTGATGAAAAAGGCCGTGAACGTTCACGCAATAAAGTTCCATA
>CAZLZP010000045.1:0-10807 GCA_964564045.1 uncultured Rickettsiales bacterium | reverse complement strand
GACAATTGATGATGGTTCTAAAGTTAAAGCAGGTCAAACTCTTGCCGAGTGGGATCCGTATACTATTCCTATCATCACAGAGAAATCTGGTCATATCGTATACCGTGATTTAGTTGAAGGCACTTCACTGAAAAAGCAGGTTGATGAAACAACCGGCCTAACTTCTAAAGTTGTAACCGACTGGAAGCTTCAGAAAGGTGGTACTTCACTTCGTCCGCGTATCACTCTTCGCGATGAAAAAGATAACGTTATTAACCTTTCGAATGGTTTGGAAGCCCGTTATTTCCTTCCGATCGAAGCTATTCTTTCAGTTGAAGATGGCCAGGAAGTTCACTCAGGTGATATTCTTGCCCGCATACCTAAAGAATCTTCTAAAACGAAAGATATCACAGGTGGTCTTCCACGCGTTGCCGAGCTATTTGAAGCTCGTAAACCTAAAGACCATGCGATACTTGCGGAAATGGATGGTTACATACAGTTCGGTAAAGATTATAAATCTAAAACCCGTATCACTATCCAGCCTAAATCTGGCGATGCGGAACCTATTGAATACATCATACCAAAAGGTAAACACTTACTAGTGAACGAAGGCGACTACGTTCAGAAAGGTGATTTGCTAATGGATGGTACTCCGGTTCCTCATGATATTCTTCGCGTAATGGGTGTTGAAGCGCTTGCTAAATACCTGATCGAAGAGATCCAGAAAGTATACCGCCTGCAAGGTGTAACTATCAACGATAAGCACATCGAGATAATCATTTCCCGCATGTTGCAGAAAATTGAAATTACCGATGCTGGTGATTCTACATACCTGGCTGGTGAAGAGGTTGATCGTGAAGATCTTGAGATAGAGAACAGAAGACTTGCTGAACAGAACTTAAAACTGGCTTCAGGTCTGCCTATGCTTCAAGGTATCACTAAAGCCTCATTGCATACGAAATCATTTATTTCTGCTGCATCATTCCAAGAAACAACTCGTGTGTTAACTGAAGCTGCGGTTGCTGGTATGGAAGATGAACTTCGCGGCTTGAAAGAGAACGTGATAGTTGGTCGCTTAATTCCGGCTGGTACAGGTGCTTACCTGAATAATATCAAGAAACAGGCCTTCAAGCTTGATCTTGCTACCAAAGCTGAAAAAGATGCGAAAACAGCAGAATATGCTGCTAACCATCCTGAAGCAGAGGTTGCTGCATCTGAAGGTGAAGCTCATCCTGCTGAAAAGCGTGGTGGTAAACCTGCAGCTCGCGGCGCTAAAAAGCCCGCTGGTAAAAAGGCCGCTACAGCTTAATACAGCTTCTTAAGTAAAAAATACAAAGCCCTAGATGTTCATTCATCTAGGGCTTTTATTTTGCCTGAAAATACCCTATCTTATAAGTATATGAAAAAACTCCTTACATTACTGGTAATAGCTCTTATTTCCTTTCCTTCATTCGCCATGGAAACCGCGTGGCAAACAACCTCGCCGAAGGAAGAGGGGGCGGTGCGCCTTATAACAGCTGGCTACACGGCCCAGGGCGATATAGTTTCCGGTATTCACATGAAGTTCAGCGGTAACTGGCATACATACTGGAAGGTTCCGGGTGATAGCGGCATGGCCATAACGCCAGATTTCAGCAAGTCGGAGAATATCAGCTCATCTGAAATGCAGTGGCCTGTGCCAAAGCGCGATCTGTTCTTTGACCTGGAAGGCTGGGGCTATGGTAAAGAGGTTATAATGCCGGTTGTAAGCAAGGTTGCAGACCCAACAAAACCTGCAAAGCTTGTAGCTAATGTTAAGTGGGCAGTATGCGATGAGAACTGCATATTCGTTGAGAATGATCTTACTCTGGATATTCCCTCTAACTATAAGAACGATGATAATGCGCAGTTAATAGCAAAGTATCAGGCGCAGGTTCCGGTTGTTATATCTGAGGCAACTTCAGTAAAATTAACAAAACTGGAAGCCAGCGAAAAAAGCATTCTGGCTGAGTTTACTTCATCAGAAAAAGTTACCGATGATGTTGACCTGTTCATTCACGATGCAACCAAAAATTTCCGTTACCCTAAGCCGGTTGCCAGTGTTTCTGTAGATGGTAAAACTTTATCTTTTGTAACCAATTACGAGGTGCTTAAAAAAGGCGAACTGCTTACAGGTAAAAACATTCAGCTAACTTTAGTAGTGGGTAAAGCGGGCTATGAAACAGCCGGTAAAGTAACCTCTTTCGTGCCGAATTCCGATATAATAACAGCAAGCGGCAAAGCCATGGCAGCAAGCGCGCCTGAAGCGGAACCATCTGGAGTATCACTGCTAGAGGCGATAATTGCGGCGATAATTGGTGGGTTGATACTTAACATAATGCCATGCGTATTGCCGGTGATACTGCTTAAAATATTCGGTGTATTGAAGCACGGCGCTTCCGATAAAAAATATATACGCAAAAGCTTCAGCTACACAGTTGCGGGCATTATTTCTTCGTTCCTGGTTCTTGCCGCGTTCGTGGTGATATTAAAATCGTTCGGTCACAGCGTAGGGTGGGGAATACAGTTTCAGCAGCCGGCCTTCCTGATATTGATATCCATACTTTTAACATTATTTGCGGCCAACCAATTTGGCTGGTTTGAAATAGTTCTTCCGCACAAACTTTCTGATAAGGTTAACAAACATATCGATAATGCTGGAGATAATACTCCGCTTGGTAATTTTTTAACCGGTGCTTTCGCAACCCTGCTTGCAACGCCTTGTACCGCACCATTTGTAACAACGGCCATAAGTTTTGCATTTGCCGCAGATACATTAACTATATTCGCCATAATGTTCTTTATGGGCGTGGGCCTGGCACTTCCTTATCTGTTAATAATGATATCGCCTTCACTGGTGAAAATACTTCCAAAGCCTGGCAGGTGGATAAATGTTATAAGGGTTATTCTTGGCTTATTGCTGTTCTTCACTAACTTCTGGATATTCTGGATATTCATGAACAATGGTGGCGTAAATACCGGGTTCATGCTGTTATTCTGCATGATACTAACCATTGCATGGCTGGGCGTTGCAACAAAACTTAAGCTGAACAGAACAAAAACACTATTCACAACTATTTATTTTGTACTGGTAACCTTTGGTATGGTTCTGTATCTGGCCAGCATTGAAAAAGAGCCGGCAGAAATGAAAGATATGTGGGTAAAATTCAATAAGGTTGAAATTCAGAATTATGTTCAGGAGGGAAGGGTTGTATTTGTAGATATAACCGCTGACTGGTGCCTAACCTGCAAGTTCAACAAGGCCAACGTAACCTACCCGATGAAGCCGTATTTCGATGAGAATAAGGTTGTAATGATGAAAGGCGACTACACCCTGCCAAGCAAGGAAATTAATGAATATCTGGAAGAGAACAAGGTGTACGGCATTCCTTTCAATAAGGTTTATGGTCCGCATGCCAAAGATGGTATAAGGCTGCCAGAAATACTTAAAGAGAAGGCTATCAAAGATGCGGTAGAAAAGGCGAAGTAGAAAGTGGCTGAAGATCAAAAAATAAACCAGTTCCGAAAATCTGAAAATTTTCCCGTTGCATCGTTCCTGATACCAAAACACGCGCGAGAACCTATATTGGCATTATATCAGTTTGCCCGTAGCGCTGATGAGATATCTGATGACCATACGCTTTCTAACGATGTTAGAAAAACAAGATTACTCGAAATATATAACGGTTTTTTGTCGGGCGATATAAACAAAATTCCGTATCCTGCGCGCGATTATTATCGCTTTGCTCTTAACGGCACTTACAACATTAAGCACGGCCTTGCGCTACTAGAAGCATTCATTCAGGATACTGATAAAAAAATATACAAGAACTGGGCGGAAACTCTTGGCTATTGCCGCAGATCTGCGGCAACCATAGGCAGGCATGTGCTGGAAGCTACCAATGAATTCGCGGCTGATGTTTCCCTTTCAGATAATATCTGTACGGTTCTGCAACTGATAAATCACCTGCAAGACCTTAAGGCAGATTACATGAATGATGGCCGCTGTTATTTCGATACTTCCTTCTTCCCTGATTGCTCGGAAATAATTGCCGAGAAAGAATCGGAATCTATAAACAAAGGCAAACTGGAAGTGATATCAGAGCTAAAGGAAATGCTAAATTCATCAAAAAGTATCGTATCATCTATAAGCTCTATACGTGTGCGCTGTGAAATATCGGTTATTTGCGAAGTTGCAGCCCTGTTACTTAAAAAGCTTGAGGTGAACGATATTTTGACCTCTCGGGTGCAGCTTACAAAACCTGAAAAAATAAAAGCGCTTCTATTTGGAATTGCAAAAGCTATTTTTGTTTTGCCAAAGCTTTCGCGCAAAGCATCAAGCATTGCGTTTAAATCGCGCAGCTCGTTCCTTAAACCAATGCTAAGGCTGGATAAGGAAAGAAGGCGCGCGATACTTTGTTTCTATTCGTTTTGCAGGCTGGTAGATGATGCCGCCGATGATTGCACAGATGTAGAGAAAGCGGTAGAGAATATAAATTTCTGGAAAGATGAATTAGAGAAGATCTATTCCGATAAAGTAATGTATCTGCCCACTCATCCTATATCGCGTGAACTGGAACTTCATGTTAAGAAATACGGTGTAGAAAAGAAATATCTTGAAGAGATAATCGCCGGTCAGGAAATGGATATTTCCGGCCAGATGCTACGTCCCTCTAACGATGTGTTTGATACATACTGTTATCGTGTGGCTTCTTGCGTTGGCCTGGCCTCGGTAAAAATATTCGGTTACAAAGAGAAGAATAGCGTAAAAATAGAGAATTTTGCGGCAAGCCTTGGTAAGGCGCTGCAGATAATAAACATAATTCGTGATGTGAAGGAAGATGCCAGAAAGGGCCGTATATATATTCCCAAATCTCTTCTTGAAGAGGTTGGCCACCCGCTTGTTACACCGGAACAGATATATGATGATTACGATAGATTTGAAGTTGAGCTTGAACCTGCGCTGAAAAAACTAGGAGAGATAGCCGACTTCAATTTCAACAGAGCTATGAAAAGCTTGCCTGTACGTGAAAGGTATAATATGCGTCCTGCGCTGCTGATGAAAAAAATATACCAGAAGTATTTGGAAAAAATGCGAGAATATCACTTTATTTTTGAAAGAGATGAAATATCACTTACTCTTAAGGAAAAATTCAAAATTTTTTATTTAGATCCGTATGAGCCCGTTAGAAAAATATAAAAATCTGTATTCTGCAGAGTTAGCAAAAGTTGATGAAAAGATAAGCTCTCTTTCGGTTGGTCGTGCTGCGCTTATTGGGCAGCTTATAGCGCATATAGTAAGTTCTGGTGGTAAGCGCCTGCGTCCGGTTCTGGTTATATTATCGGCTAAAATGTGCGGTAATAACACCCAGCACCACATAGATATGGGGGCGTGTGTAGAGCTTCTGCATACCGCAACTTTATTCCACGATGATGTGGTAGATGAAAGCAAGTTACGTCGCGGCAGTAAAACCGCGAACGAGCTATGGGGTAACGCAGCCAGCGTTCTTGTTGGAGATTTCCTGCTTTCGCAATCTTTCATAATAATGGCGCAGATAGGTTCTATGGAAATAATAGAACTTCTTTCGCGCACATCTTCGGTAATAACCGAGGGTGAGGTTAAACAGCTAATGCATAAAAGCGATGTGACCACATCGTTTGATGATTATCTGCAGATAATACAGGGAAAAACCGCTGAATTATTTGCGGCATGCTGTAAAGTTGGCGGCATAGTTTCTAAGGTTTCAGAAGAAAAGAAAAAAGCGCTTGAGGAATTCGGCCGTAACCTTGGTATTGCCTTCCAGATAGCAGATGATGCGCTGGATTACGCGGCTGATGTTAAAGATCTTGGTAAAAAAACCGGTGATGATTTTCGTGAAGGTAAGGCAACCCTTCCGGTAATTCACGCATATTCCAAGTGTAGTTCAGACGAGAAAAAATATCTTGAAGATATATTCAACGATTCTGCCAAGGCCAGGGGTAAGGTGCAGCTTGATAAAATGCTCGAGCTGATGAAAAAATATAACTCGATAGAATATTCAATATCCAAGTCACAGGAATATTCCGAAAAAGCAAGGTCGGCGCTGAATATATTTGAAGAATCGGAATATAAATCGGCTTTGCTGGATATTCTGGATTTCTGTGTTAAAAGAACTTACTAGATATGAGAATATTTTTTACATTGTTGTTAGTGATAGTACTTCTGCCCGAAAATTCTAATGCGGGGTTCTTCGACTTTTTCCGCGGAAATACCCCAAGTGCAACTTCATCAGAGAAAACCAACAACGCATTTTCCAGCAACAAGTCTGATTGTGGCAAGCAGATAGAGATATTCAAGCGCTTCATGCATGATGGTAAAATATGCAAGAAGGATGATGATTGTGTTACTATGGATGGCATATGCCCGCTTGGCTGTAAATTCTATCTGAACGAAAATTTTGTTGAAATAATAGAGACCGAAATGGGCAAGGTGGCAGATCTTTGCGATAATCCGGTATGCGCGGCAAAATGCCCAAAAGCTAATATTAAACCAGTATGTAGGCAGAATAAATGTCAGGCACGCACATATTAAACCCATCTATCCTAAGGGCGTATGATATCCGCGGTACGGTGGGCGAGAACCTGCATGAGAATGATGCGGTATATATAGGCCGTGCGTTCGCCACAAAAATAATTCGTTCAACAAAAAATAAAAACCCCGTAGTAGCGGTTGGGCGTGATGGCAGGCTTTCTTCACCCGCGCTGCACAAAAGCCTGTGCGCGGGAATTACCTCTGCCGGAGCCATTGTAAAAGATATAGGCATCGGGCCAACGCCAATGCTTTATTTCGCTGTGCGCAGCCTTAAGCTTGAAGGTGGCGTAATGATAACCGGATCGCATAACCCGGGGCATCACAACGGGTTTAAAATGATGTATGCCAAGGCGCCATTATTCGCTGAGGAAATTCAGGAGATGGGCAGGCTTTGTGAAAGCGGTGACCTTGAGCAGAACAGCGGCGGCAAAATTGAAAATGTTAATGTTGTAAACGATTATGTTAATAACCTGGTTGCGGCAATTGAAGAAAAAGCGTTGAAGAATTTCTCATCAATGAAAATAGCGTGGGACCCCGGCAATGGCGCAGGCGGCGAGATAACCAAGCTTCTTACGCAAAAACTTCCCGGCAAACATTTCCTTATAAACGAAGTTATAGACGGCACATTTCCGGCGCATCACCCTGATCCTTCCGAGGAGAAAAACCTGCAGCAGCTTATTGCGCTTGTTAAAAAAGAAGGCTGTGATGCCGGCATAGCGTTTGATGGTGATGCCGATAGAATAGGGGCGATAGACGGGGAAGGGCGCATAATATGGGGCGACCAGATGATGATGTTCTTCGCCGAAGATGTTCTGGAAAATAATAAGGGCGCGAAAATAATTGTGGATGTGAAATGTTCTGAAGCATTCTTCGACAGGGTGCGTGAATTAGGCGGCGAGCCTATAATGTGGAAAACCGGCCATAGCTATATAAAAACCAAGCTGGCCGAAACCGGCGCAAAACTTGCGGGCGAGATGAGCGGCCATATCTTCTTCGCCGACAGATATTTTGGGTTTGATGATGCAATATATTCTGCGGTGCGTCTGCTGAATTTCTTTGCCAAAAAAGGCGGCAAGCCAGCTGATCTGGTAGATAAACTGCCTCAGTCATTCGCCTCTTCCGAATATCGCATAGCCGTACCGGAAAAAGATAAGGTGCGTATTGTGGAAGAAATTCGTGCTAAAGTTAAATTTTCCGGCAAGCCAATGTTCGAGATAGATGGCATACGCGTAAAAGAAGATGGCGGCTGGTGGCTGCTGCGTTCTTCCAACACGCAATCGGTGATATCATTACGCGCCGAAAGCACCTCTCAGGAAGGGCTTGCGAAGCTTAAAGCAATGTTTTCCAGCATGTTAGCGCCGTACGGTATTTCGGGGGAGATTAAATAGTTTCAAAAAAGTGCTTGTGCGGGCCGAATTTATATGTTATAAAATAGGCAAGTCATTAAACTAGCCTGTTTCCGGGCAATTTCTTGATAAGTTACACTTAAATCTCAAACACAATCCAAACCAATTTTGAATTTTTCTAATTAATAATCTTAAAGCCCCCCACATATGAATAATGATGATAACAATAGAACAAGACCACCACGCCACCGTTCTGACAGGGGCGACAGAAGACCTTACAGAGATAACCGCGACCGCGGCGATCGCAACGATCGTAACAGAAATGAAACCAGAGAAGTAACTTCTCCTGTGCTAGATGATAACGGTGAAGTTATAGGTTCAGTTACAGCAAATGTTCCAAACACTTACGAAGCTACATCAAATTTTTCACCAACAGCTGCGGTTGTAGAACCTGGCTTTGTACCTCCTCAGGATGACGATACAGATTACGACGATAGCGCCAGCCGTGAAAACAAGCCTGTGCTTTATGTTCGAGACCTTAAAGCGAAACAGGCCGAAGAGCTTGTTGAACTTGCCAAGGAAGCGGGCGTTGAAGGCTCTAACTTCATGTTGAAGCAGGAACTTATCTTCAGCATTCTGAAGGTGATGGCGGAAGCTAATCAGGGTATTATTGTTGTTGAAGGTGTGCTTGAAATTATGCCTGATGGCTTTGGTTTCCTTCGTTCTAAAGAATACAACTACCGTGCCGGCCCAGATGATGTTTATGTTTCTCCGAACCAGATAAAACGTTTTGCGCTTCGTACAGGTGATACTATTGAAGGCGAGGTTCGTGCCCCTAAAGCCCGTGAAAGATATTTCGCGCTTGCCCACATTATTAAAGTGGGTGATGAAGAACTTAACAACCGTTCCCGCAAAACAAATTTCGATAACCTTATACCGGTATATCCTGATGAAAAAATCAATATGGAGTTGAAGGATTTAAAAGATAAATCCAATATTTCAGCCCGTATCATCGACCTTATTGCGCCACTTGGTAAAGGCCAGCGTGCGCTTATTGTTGCTCCTCCGCGTACAGGTAAAACAGTGCTGATGCAAACCATTGCGAAAGCGATCGAGCAGAATCATCCGGAAGTGGAACTTATTGTTCTGCTAATAGATGAGCGCCCGGAAGAGGTTACAGATTTCCGTCGTTCAGTTAAGGGTGAAGTGGTTTCATCTACGTTCGATGAACCGGCTATACGCCACGTACAGGTTGCCGAAATAATCATTGAAAAAGCCCGCAGAATGGTTGAACGCGGCAAAGATGTGGTGATTTTGCTTGATTCCATTACTCGTCTTGCCCGTGCTTATAACACTGTTGTGCCTTCATCTGGTAAAGTGTTAACAGGTGGTGTTGATGCAAATGCATTGCAACGTCCGAAACGTTTCTTCGGTGCTGCGCGTAACATTGAAAATGGCGGCTCGCTAACTATTATTTCAACCGCACTTATTGAAACCGGTTCGCGTATGGACGAGGTTATATTCGAGGAATTCAAAGGTACAGGTAACTCGGAGATTATCCTTGATCGTAAACTTTCTGATAAACGTGTATTCCCTGCTATCGATATTCTTCGTTCTGGCACACGCCACGAAGAAGCATTGTACAGCGAAGGCCAGATGCAGAAAATATGGATATTGCGTAAAATACTTTCTCCTATGGGCCCTATCGATGCGATGGAATTCCTGCAGGATAAAGTTAAAGAAAGCAAAACCAACGATGATTTCTTTACCAGTATGAATATGGGCGGTGGCGGCGGTAGAAGCGGCGGTTTAGTAGTTGAACGCGTTACTTCTGGCAAAAAAAGCACCGTTACCAGCAGCAATGATTAATAGCTATGTCGCTAACTAACAAAGATATCAAAAAAATTGCCAAGCTGGCGCGAATTGAAATTACTTCTGCTGAAGAAGAAAAGTTCAAGGGCCAGCTTAACAATATTTTTCAGTGGATAGACCAGCTTAAAGCGGTTGATGTTGAAGGCGTGCCGGAAATGGCTGGAGTAGGCGGCTACACAATGCGCGCCCGCGAAAAAGATGAAGTTGCCGATGGCAATGTTCAAACGGAAGTTCTTGCTAATGCGCCTAAGGCTCAATATGGTTGCTTCATTGTTCCTAAAGTAGTTGATGCCGGTTAATGCCAAAAAGCTCTGCAAATTTTTATATCACATCGCTTTCCTGCTCACTTTTTTTCCTTCTTCTTTTTATATTTTATACTCCTAACTCTGGTCTGAACACCATTTCTCTATATATGGTGCTGCTGCTTTCCTTGCTGCCGCTTTTCTTTTACGATTTTTTTAATAGCCGTAAATTATTTTGCGATAACGCGCTGCCAATTGAAAGAGTACGGAACTTCAATGCCAAAAGAATATTCGCAAAACTAACTGGTGTAATAGCTTCTTATGCTTTTGTAGCATTTCTATACTGGTTATTTCCTGTTTATCATGAAGGCTTTTTTAAACCATACTGGCAGCAGCTGCATAACCTGCTTCCTGTTATTGGGGTAATTACTATTCCTTATATTATTTATGTAGATAACCGCATGAAGAACCCTGAAGATGGCTATTTTCACCTTGGTAACCTTGTTCTGCTGCAACTTGCCGCCGTTGATAAAAGGCTGGTGTGGGAGCATTTAAAGTGCTGGATAGTTAAGGGCTTTTTCCTATCGCTTATGTCGGTTTATTTTCTGGGAAACCTGAATTATTTCTATCGCTTTGATTACGCCGCATTTGGCAGTGCCAAAAGTATTTACGATTTTTCTTATAACTTAATGTTCACTATCGATCTTCTATTTGCTGTTGTTGGTTATATCTTCACGCTGAAATTATTTAACTCGCAAATTTACTCTACCGAGCCAACT
>CAZLZP010000044.1:10862-12844 GCA_964564045.1 uncultured Rickettsiales bacterium | reverse complement strand
TAAGCCTGGAATTCCTGGTGAGCCTATCGCCGAAGAAATGGAAGATGTTGCTTAATTTACTAAAATCTAAAATACACAGAGCTACGGTTACTCATTGTAACTTAAATTATGAAGGCTCTATTGGCATTGATAAAAATTTAATGAACCAATGCGGTTTGATTCCTTACGAACAGGTTGATGTTCTAAATATAAATAATGGTGCACGCTTTACCACCTATGTAATTGAAGAAAAAGCAGGAAGTGGGGTTATCAGTATTCGTGGCGCTGCTGCAAGGCTTGCCGAGATTGGCGATCTGGTGATTATTTGCAGTTACTGCCAGCTTACTGAAGCTGAAACAAAAAAATTCAAACCGAAAGTAATTAAAGTAGACGCAAAAAATAAAGTTAAAAAATAATGGCAGATCTGATATTTGAAATTTTCTCTGAAGAAATTCCATCGCGTATGCAGCATAATGCGTCGGAAAGTCTGCGCACCAGTTTTGAAGATAAGCTAAAAGCACTTGGTATATTCTATAAATCTTGCAGAAGTTTTGTAACGCCAAGAAGGCTGGTTTTGTTCGCTGATGGCATGAGTTTAACTCAGGAAGATTCCGTTGTTGAAAGAAAGGGCCCGAAAGTAGATGCGCCTAAAGATGCTATCGATGGCTTTCTGCGCTCTACCGGCCTTACTATCGACCAGCTTACCGTAAAGGAAACGCCAAAAGGTGATTTCTATTTTGCGATAATAAGACAGAAGGGCAGGCAAACGAAAGAGATACTTAAAGATGTTCTTACAGATATAGTCCAAAATTTCTCATGGCCTAAATCTATGCGATGGGGCGCTTATGATGTAAGGTGGGTAAGGCCTATAAAGAACATAGCCTGCGTATTTGGCAACGAGGTTCTTGAACTGAAGTTCGGACATTTTACTGCAAATAACCAAAGTTTTGGGCATCGTTTCTTAGGTTCTGGCAACATAACTATCAGCACATTTGATGATTACGAAAGAGACCTTGAAAGAAATTATGTAGTATTAGATCAGGCTCGCAGAAAAAAATTTATTTACGACGAAGTTTTAAAGATAGCAACTTCAAACGGGCTTAGCCTTATTGAAGATGAGGCGCTTCTGAACGAGGTTACAGGGCTGGTTGAATGGCCTTGTGTAATGCTTGGCAATATAGACGAGCAGTTCATGAACCTGCCTGAGGAAGTTTTGATAACTACCGTAAAAGTTAACCAGAGATATTTCTGCTTACGGGATAAATTTGGAAAACTTTCTCGTTCTTTTATTTTCGTTGCTAACATAAAACCAAACTATGGTGCCGATAAAATTGTTGAAGGCAACCAGCGCGTTCTTCGTGCCAGACTGTCTGATGCAAAATTCTTCTTCGAAACAGATAAGCATAAAGGCCTTGAAAGCTTTGCCCCTAAACTTACTGATATGATATTCCATGCGAAAATTGGCAACATGAAAGAGCGCTCGGAAAGAATTGTTGATATTACTGAGGATATAATTAAACAAATCTCCCCACAAAGTAAGGAAGATGCAATTCGTGCAGCGAAGCTGTGCAAGACAGATCTGGCCTCTGGCATGGTTGGTGAATTTCCTGAGCTACAGGGCATAATGGGTTATTATTACGCCGAAGCGGCCGGTGAAAAACCAAACGTGGCAAACGCTATTAAAGATCATTACAAACCTGCCGGTCCGAATGATGCCATTCCAAAAAATTCTATTTCAGCTTCAGTTGCACTTGCTGATAAAATTGAAGCTCTGGTTTCTTTATTCGCTGCGGGTGAGCGTGCTACAGGTTCAAAAGACCCATATGCCCTACGAAGATTAGCACTTGGTATAATTCGTATAATCGAAGAGAATAAAATATCTATCGAGTTAAAACAGGTTATCAAAAAAGCTTTAAAATTACTTCCATCTTCTGCCCTTAAAGGTGTTGATAAAGATAAAACCACAGACGAGATCACAGATTTTATCTCTGACAGGATTAAAC
>CAZLZP010000044.1:0-10799 GCA_964564045.1 uncultured Rickettsiales bacterium | reverse complement strand
AATTATCCGGCTGATGTAATAAACTGCATTCTAGGCAGGCCGGAAGAAATTGATATTGTTGGTTTAAAGAACAACGTAATTACGTTAAGCCAGTATTTATCTTCTCAGCAGGGTGCAGCGGCGATCGATGCATTTAAACGCGCGCTTAATATATTACGTATAGAAGAGAAAAAAGATGGAGTGAAATATAGTCCTAAACCTTCTTCTTCGTCCTTGGTTGAAGGCGCAGAGCGTGGCCTGTTCAAAGAGCTTGCCGAGGTAGAGACTGATATAAAAACAGCTTTAAAAGAAAATGATTTTAAACAGGCTTTATTTACCTTCACCAGATTACCTACTTATATCAATACCTTCTATGATAATACAACGATAAATGCCGAAGATAAGAAACTTCGTGAGAACAGGCTGAAACTTTCAGCCTTAGTTGTTGAAACATATCTGAAAGTGGCTGATTTCGATAAATTGTAAATTTCACTTGAAATTTCAGGCAATTATCAATAAAAGCAAGCATCTAAAAATTTCAAAAAGATGGTTTATGGCTCAATGGGTATATACATTTGGTAACGGCGCCGCAGAAGGCGATGGAACAATGAAGAACTTACTTGGCGGTAAAGGCGCTAACCTTGCCGAAATGTGTCGTGTTGGTTTGCCTGTACCTCCGGGTTTTACACTTACCACAGAAGTTTGCACCCACTATTACGAGAATAACAAGAATTACCCTAAAGACCTGGAAAAGCAGGTTGAGAAAGGCATTGCTACTATCGAAAAAATAATCGGTAAAAATTTCGGCGATGCTTCAAACCCGCTTCTTGTTTCTGTTCGTTCAGGCGCACGCGCTTCAATGCCAGGCATGATGGATACCATTCTAAACCTTGGTTTGAATGATGCCACTGTTGAAGGCTTGGTTAAAAAAACCGGGAATGAAAGATTCGCTTACGATTCATACCGCCGCTTCATTACTATGTATTCTGATATTGTTCTTGAAGTAGACAGATATAACTTCGAGGAGATACTAGAACTTAAAAAGCAGGACAAAGGCGTTCACCTTGATACTGAACTTGATACGAATGACCTGAAAGAACTTGTGAAAAAGTTCAAAGAAAAAGTTCTGGAAGAATCTGGTAAGCCTTTCCCACAAGATGCAAAAGAACAATTATGGGGCGCAGTTGGCGCTGTTCTAAAAAGCTGGATGACCGACCGCGCCATTCACTACCGCAAAATGTATGACCTTCCAGAAAGCTGGGGAACAGCGGTTAATATACAATCTATGGTTTTCGGCAACATGGGCGAAAGCTCTGCAACCGGCGTTGCATTCACACGCGACCCTTCTACCGGCGAAAAATATTTCTACGGTGAATATCTAATCAATGCTCAGGGGGAAGATGTTGTTGCGGGTATAAGAACGCCTCAGCAGGTTACAATTGAAGGAAAAAATAAACAGAATTCAAACCTTCCTGCGATGGAAGAAACTTTGCCGGCCGTATTCAAGCAACTAGTTGAAAACTACAAGAAGCTGGAAAAACATTACCGTGATATGCAGGATATAGAATTTACTGTTGAAGAAGGTAAATTGTGGATGCTGCAAACAAGAAATGGCAAACGCACTACCAAAGCTGCCGTAAAAATTGCGGTTGATATGGTTGCCGAAGGTTTGATAACAAAAGATGAAGCGCTTCTGCGTGTTAACCCGGAAGATCTTGATCAGTTACTGCACCCAACGCTTGACCCTAAAGCCAAAAAACAGGTTATCGCTAAAGGCCTGCCTGCAAGCCCTGGTGCTGCGGTTGGTAAAGTTGTATTCACCGCTAATGATGCGGAAACATGGGCGAATAAAGGTGAAGCAGTTATATTAGTTCGCGCTGAAACCTCTCCTGAAGATATTCACGGCATGAGCGCGGCAAAAGGTATATTAACCTCACGCGGCGGTATGACATCTCACGCGGCAGTGGTTGCTCGCGGCATGGGTAGAACCTGCGTTTCTGGAGCTGGTACCGTTTCTATTGATCACAAAGCTAAGAAATTTAATGCAGGTAGTGTTGAGGTTAAAGAAGGCGATATAATAACTATTAACGGTTCTACCGGTGAAGTAATTTTAGGTAGCGTACCAACTATCGAACCTGAAGTTTCCGGTGAATTCGATGTTATAATGAAGTGGGCTGATGAAACCAGAACACTTAAAGTTCGCACTAATGCAGAAACCCCGCTTGATTGCAGAACAGCCCGCAAATTTGGCGCGGAAGGCATTGGCCTTTGCCGCACTGAACACATGTTCTTCGATAACGAACGCATTATTGCAATTCGTGAAATGATAGTGGCTTCTGATGTTGAAGGCAGAAAAAAAGCAATAAGCAAATTACTTCCCTTCCAGAAGAAAGATTTTATTGAAATATTCGAAATTATGGAAGGCTTGCCAGTAACTATTCGTTTGCTTGACCCTCCTCTACATGAATTCATTCCTCACAAGGAAGAAGAATTTGCAGCGGTGGCTAAAGCTGCCGGTATTCCGTTAGAAAAAGTTAAATCTCGTTGCAATGAACTTGCAGAAAGCAACCCAATGCTTGGTCACCGTGGTTGCAGGCTTGCTATAACGTATCCGGAACTATACGAAATGCAGGCTCGTGCGATATTCGAAGCCGCGGTTGAAGTTCAGAACTCTGGCAAAAAAGTTATCCCTGAGATAATGATCCCTATAGTATTGGATGCAAAAGAATTAAGTATTCTAAGAAAACTTGTTGATGAAGTTGCACAAAAAGTTTTTGCTGAGAAGAAAGGTAAAGTTGAATATATAGTTGGCACGATGATAGAGCTTCCTCGTGCTGCGTTACAAGCCGGAAAAATAGCAGAGCATGCTGATTTCTTCAGCTTTGGCACTAATGATTTAACTCAAACAACGCTTGGAATCTCTCGTGATGACTCAGGCTCGTTTGTTCCTGCATATATTGAAAAAGGCATTTTTGAGAAAGATCCGTTCGCAGTATTAGATATTGAAGGCGTAGGCGAACTTATAATTATTGCCGAAGAGCGTGGTAGAAAAGTTAAGAAAGATCTTAAACTTGGGATTTGTGGTGAGCATGGTGGAAACCCGCCTTCTATTGAATTCTGCCACAATACAGGCCTAGATTATGTATCATGCAGCCCTTACCGCGTGCCAATTGCACGACTTGCTGCTGCGCAAGCGAAAATAAAAAGTAAAGCAAAGCTTAAAAAAGCCGCTTAATTAAGTATATTAATTATTCTGAAACTGGAACTGAAGGTGTAGCCGGTTGCGGCGCATCTTTCTTTATGTCTTCAAGTTTTTTCTGAAGATCGCCCAGGCCATCAGTGGTTTTTTCACCACCTGCTTTTTTGTCCGCCTCTGCTTCCTGTGCGGCCTGCTCTATTATTGAACCGCTGCGTTCAGTGTGCGAAGCAATGTACGCAAGCACCAGGCTGTTAACTATAAATACAGTTGCAAGAATAGAAGTTGTACGAGTGAATAAGTTTGCAGATGCCCTGCCGGTAAGGAATGAATTTGGTGAACCACCACCAGTAAAGCCATCAGCACCGGTTTTTTGAACAAGAATTACAGCGATAAGCGCTACAACAACAATTATTTGCAATACTAGTAATATTTCCATTTAAGAACCTTTTATTTAAATATGTCAGGGAGTTATAACTATTCTGTTTGCAGATGCAAGCTACACGTTCATAATTTTAATGAACTTAGTGGCATCAAGGCTGGCACCACCAACCAAAAAGCCGGAAACATTTGGAATTTTGGCTATTTCTGCACAATTTGAATCATTTACCGAACCACCATACAGAATTTTGATGCCATTAAGCTTTTTTGATATAAGTTTATGAATTTCTTCAATTTCTTGATTGGCTGGGGTAACGCCGGAGCCTATTGCCCATACTGGCTCGTAAGCAACAACAAAACCCGCAGTTTTAGGCAGGCAGGCTTCCATCTGGCTTTCAACCACATCCTTAGTTTTGCCTTCTTTCCTTTGTTCCAAAGTTTCCCCGATACATATTATTGGCGTAAGACCAGCCGAAATAACCGCTTCTGCCTTGCTTCTGATAAGTTCATCACGCTCGTTATGGTACCTTCTTCTTTCGCTATGGCCTAGTATAACATACTTTGCACCGCAGTCTTTTATCATGTTTGCGCTTATATCGCCGGTGAATGCGCCGTTATCTTTGCGGGAACAGTTCTGCGCCCCAGCCAACATATTGCTGGATTTTAGAAGATCAGACACATACTGAAGCAGGGTAAATGGGGGGCATATCACTACCTCGTTGTTACTGCTATACTTAGCTTTAATGGCTTCTATCAGGGCTTTTGCCTCTGTTTTAACGCCATTCATTTTCCAATTTGCCACTACTAACATGTTTAAATTATATAAACCACCGCTTGAAAAGCGTAAAGATTTCTTTTATTCATTCTCTACAATCATTTAATTATTTTTTTATGGCTTCAAAAATATCAAATTTTATCACAAAAATACTACTTGGACTGTTGCTGGTTATAATGATAGCCGGTGTAGCCGTGTGGGGTATAAACGATATACTTGTTGGAAATAACAACAAAACAGTTGCTAAGGTTGGCAATAGTAAAGTTTCAGAGTTTGAACTACAGAACATAGTTCAGAATAACAAGTTACGAATGGTGCAATCTGGCCTTACTAATATATCTGAAGAGTTCACTGCGGTACTTAGAAATAACGCACTGGTTAATTTGATAGGCGACAGATTACTGCAAAACGAGTTCGCAAAACTTAATCTTCAGCTTGATGGTAAAGAAATCCTCAAGAAAGATTATCTATCGCAGCCAGATTTCAACAAGGAAAGCCTAGGCGCTTATGTAAGATCGCAAGGCGGTGAAGAAGCGTTCCTGAAAAGCATTATAAAAGAGAAAAAGATCGATATTCTTCAAGGCTCTTTAACTGCAATAAACCCGGTTAGTGATGTGGCTGTGCGTGGCCTATTCGATTTTGAGAACCAGACAAAGAAAATAGAATATCTGGAGCTAAGCCCTTATATCATTAAAGATGTTGGCACTCCTGGCGAAGATGAGCTACAGGCATTCTATGAAAGCAACAAGGATAATTTCCTGACGCCTGAGTACAGATCTGCATCTTATATTACCATAGATAAGAACTCGGTGAAGCTATCTGGTGGTGAGGATATTATCGAAAAACTTCATACGGTTTCTGGTGAAGTGCTTGATAAAGTAGCCGGAGGAGCAACTTTAGAGGAAATAGCGAAAGAATATGATTTTACTATATCACAGATTTCCTCGGTTGATTCAGAAGGAAAAGCGAAAGATTCCTCTAAATCAGTAGATCTGCCAAAAGTTAAGAATTTCACTGTAGCGATATTTGCTACTGAGCAGGGAGAGATATCTGATCTTCTTGAATCTGATGATGGCAAAACCTATGCTTTTGTAAAGGTTGATAACATTTCGGAAAAAAGGATAAAAACCATTGAGGAAGTAAAAGACCTTGTAATAGAAGGGCTAAAAACAAAGAAAAAGGCTGAAAAGCTTGTTGAACTATCTAAAAAACTGAAAGAAGATCTTGATCTCGGCAAAACCAGTTTACAGAAATTTGCAGCAGAATATGGTACATCTGTGAAACAGGCCGAAATAAAATCTCGCTCAAAAACATTTTCCCCTGAACTCACTAAAGACATAATGAGTGTAAAGAAAGGTGGCTACAGTAACTTAGGCATGGGCGCTGGTGGAGAGCTTATAATAGCAAAAGTTATTGATGTAAGTAAAGCAGAGAGTCCTTCCGAAATGACGCTGTTTGAATACAGATCAAAGGTTCAGGAGCAGATATCTCAGGAGATTATGGCCCAATATTTAGATTACCTTAAAGGGAAGTACAACGTTACGGTTTACTCAAAATGAATTTGACAAGGGAAGAGTTTTACAAAAAATATAATGCAGGAAAGAATTTCTTCCTGTTCGAAACAATTCCTTCTGATCTTTATACTCCTGTTCTTACCTTGAAGAAGGTTTCTAAACTAAGCCCCTACCATTTACTTTTTGAATCTGTTACAGGTGGCGAGAAAAAAGGCAGATACTCAATAGTTGCCCTTGACCCAGACCTTATCTGGATATGCGAGAATGAAAAAGCGAAAGTATCGAGAGATCTGAACCATTTTGAGGTTGTTGCCGATTCAAAAGACAAGGTATTTGATTCGCTAAGAAAAATTCAGAAACAATCGCGCATTGAAGAGAATAAAGATTTGCCCCCAATGGCCGCAGGTCTTTTCGGATTTCTAGGCTATGATATGGTTAGGCTGATGGAAAAGCTTCCATCAAAGAACAAGGCCAGCATATCAATGCCTGACAGCTTAATGTTCCGCCCGAGAGTTGTGATCGTATTCGATAATATAAAAGACAAACTTTTTGTTATTTTACCCATTTATGTTGACAAGAATGACAGGGCAGATGTTCTTTACAAAGAAACCTGCGACAGGCTTACACGCGTAGTTAATGTTATAAAAAGCAACGATCTTGATGATGAAGACGAAGAGAAAAAGCCTAAGCAAGGCAAAATAGAATTCAAAAGTAATATAGAAAAAGAAAAGTATTACGAGATAGTTAAAAAGGCGAAGGAATATATTTGTGCGGGAGATATATTCCAGATAGTTCCAAGCAGAAGGTTTGTAGCTAATTTCAAATTGCCCTCTATTGCTTTTTATCGTGCTTTAAGAAGTTTGAACCCTTCTCCTTATTTGTTTTACCTAAAACTTGGAAACTTCTGTATAGCTGGCTCTAGCCCGGAAATACTTGTAAAACTTAAGGATAAAAAAGTTACCATACGACCTATTGCCGGAACAAGGAAGCGCGGCAGGGATGAGGCGGAAGACCTACAACTGGAAAAAGACCTGCTGGCAGACAAGAAGGAAATAGCCGAACACCTTATGCTGCTTGATCTTGGAAGAAATGATGTAGGCATATGTGCTAAAGCAGGAACGGTAAAAGTAACCGAGAATATGAAAGTAGAAAGATATTCACACGTTATGCATATTGTTTCAAATGTCGAAGGTGAGATAGAAGAAGGAAAAGATTTTTTTGATGCGCTAAAGGCAGGCTTTCCGGCAGGCACAGTAAGCGGCGCACCAAAGGTAAGGGCAATGGAGATAATTGAAGAGCTTGAGGAAGAACGCAGGCAGTTTTATGCAGGGGCCGTAGGTTATATTTCTTATAATGGTGATATGGATATGGCAATTGCGCTACGCACTGCGTTAATAAAAGATAACAAAATCTATCTACAGGCCGGCGGAGGCGTTGTTTATGATAGCTCGCCCCAGGCTGAGTTTCAGGAAACTGAAAACAAGGCAATGGCCCTGGTAAAGGCTGCCGAGGCCGCTAAAAATTATGTTTAACTTAGCTTTTATTTTTGTATAATAGAGAAAAGGAATCAACCATGAAAAATATTTTTTTTGCAGTATTAATTGGTTTTACGTTAGCTGGCTGTAACAAGGAACCTGAAAACCTTATGAGCCCGTGCGTAGGTGCTGCAGGAAGTCCGTGCGACAGAACACCAGTTAATCATCACATACCTCAAAACATAAAAGTGTAGTCCAGTGGCTGTTTTCACTAAGTTATCTGAGGCTGATTTCAAATCGATAATTGCCAGCTATGATATAGGCGCTTTTATTTCTTCTGAAGGCATTGCTGAAGGCATTGAAAATACTAATTATAAACTTGCAACCTCTGAAGGTAACTTCATTTTTACGATCTATGAAAAAAGAGTAAAAAAAGAAGACCTGCCATTCTTTATAAACCTACAGAAAAAGTTAAATCAGTCATCATTCCCCTGCCCTATGCCAATTGCTTCTAAAAATGGCAATCTGATAAATAGTTTTAATGATAAGAATTTTACGATAGTAACCTTCCTAAACGGCAAGTGGCCAAAATCTATTGGCAATAACGAAGTTGCAGAAGCTGGCAAGGTACTGGGTATGCTTCATAATACATCTGCAAAATTCAATAAAAATGAGCTTTTCAGAGCTAATAGCATGTCTACAGACTTCTGGGTTGATACTTATTCAAAAATTAAAACCAAAGCAGAAAGTCACTTTAAAGACCTTGGCGAGATAGCAAAGAAAGGGTTTAAGTTAGTTAATGATTGGCCGTTAGATCTGCCCTCAGGCATAATTCATGCTGATTTCTTCCCAGACAATGTTTTGTTCTTTGATAATAAGGTTTCCGGCGTGATAGATTTCTATATGGCCTGTAACGATATGTTCGCCTACGATCTGGCAATTACGTTAAATTCATGGTGCTTTGAAAAAGATCACTCTTTTAATATTACAAAAGCAAAATTGCTTCTGAAATCTTATAATGAAATAAGAAAATTAAGCGAGGCAGAGCTGGAAAAACTACCAATTTTATGCGTTGGCGCCTGCTTAAGATTTTTATCCACACGGTTATATGATTATTTCAACAGAAGTGGTGATGCGGTTGTAAGTGTTAAAGACCCAAGAGAATATATGGAAAAACTAAAATTTCACCTGCAGATAAAATCACACCTGGAATATGGTTTATGAAAGATAGCAGCACGTTTCATAAAATAGCTGATAACCTATTGCAAACCATTGCTGACTCTATAGAAAATAAGGATACCGATTCTGATGTTGAATATCTTCAGGGAGTTTTGAATATAGAATTGGGTGATGGTAGAAAATATGTTCTGAACAAACATGAGCCCACTAAACAGATATGGCTATCCTCACCTATTTCCGGATCTCACAAATTTAAATATGATGAAAGTAATAATAGATGGATCGGCCATGAGGGTGAAGATCTATCAAAGCTTATCTATTCCGAAATAACTATATGAGATAAATAGATTATAATTAATAAACTTGGTGCGTCTGGCAGGGGTCGAACCTGCGGCCTCATCTTCCGGAGAGATGCGCTCTATCCACTGAGCTACAGACGCAAAAATACAAATCTAACTATTACCAAATATTACCCGGATAGCCTTCAAGTAACAGTATTTTATTAAAATTGCCAGTTTCTGGGCAATTTAGCCACATGTAAGTTTATTAGTAGCTCTAAAATTGGTATCCTTGGTGACTTGGTATCTTTCCTGATATCAGAGGGATAGCTTGTAAGCTATAAAATTAATAAAAAATTAATACATATTCAGATGGTTTTTTAGGAAAATATAGTACTAATTTATATAAAATGATTGTAAAAAATGCATAGAAATCAAACAGTTAGTTCTTTCAGTGGTTGTCATACTATGGTATACTGTACCCATAAGTGGTTCATTTTCGGGGGTTACCACAGAGGAACTTACTACCAAGGAGAGGGCTTCACTAATCCACCTCATAATCTCAAGCTCTCTCCTTATGTCAGATAAACCAAACAACCCTAATAACAATATGGATGCCAGTAAAACTGGTAATATGGGTACTGTAGCTAAATTCGCAAGGCGGGAAGATTCAGGCGAGATCACTAAACAACAAGTAGCACCTACTCCGGTTGTTGATAACACCACACAAAAAGCTACCAAATCAAAGATCAGCTATTTAGATAAAATAAATGAGTATTTAAAGCAAAGGTTCCTAACCGAACACGAGGTTATAGGGGTTGAGATACAGCCTGATATGATAAGGTTATGCCAGGCGAAGAAAGATGCGGGTGAGTGGAAAATAATAAAACTGGCTTCTGTAAGCGTTCTTAATAATTATAACTATGATAATCTTAAGAAGAATAAAAAAGTTTACGCCAAAGCTTTAAAAGATCTTTTTGAACAAAACAAAGTATCAAACAAGAACGTTGCGCTATCCATACCAGCCTCTATCGCTATCATAAAAACAGTAAGCCTTCCGCTGATGACCAGAGAGAATTTAAGTCGCGCAACACGAATTCCTTCATTCTGGCAAAATTTAGTTCAGATATCCAGTAACCTCGCTGAGTATTCTATCTATTACAGGATAATAAAAGAAAATACCGCAACCAAAGAAATGGATGTTCTTTTTATAGCGGCTAAAAACGAGGATATTAAAACATACACAGAGATTTCTAAGGAGGCCGGCCTTGAAGCCTGCGTTATAGATATTGGCTGCTACTCAATTAACAACCTTTCAAAGTTAAGGCCTGAAAAAATTTCATCCCTTCAGGTTTTCATGAAAGTTGGCAGAGACGAAAATTATCTTCAGATATTAGATGATGGTAAGCCTTACATCTATGATATATTTGTATCGGACAATGAAAAGAGCTACCTTAATGAATTCATTGAAAACCCAACGTTCCAGCAAAGATTTCTCTCTCAGTTAAAACATATAATCTCTAAGCACGAAGATCTTAAAAAAGTAACGATCGAGACTATAAGCGTTATTTCGTCTGAGAATAATATTGATAAGTTTATAGCGGCGATTGATCCAAGGTTAGAGAATATTTCTATTAAAACAATAGACCTGATGGAAAATATAAAGTTACCTGAAGATTTATTGAACAACCATGATTTCCAAAAAACCAAATCTTCATATGCAGTTTGTACCGGCCTTGCAACCAGGAACCTTGATATATTTGCAGATGAAAATAAAATGAATGTTTCAGAAACAGTAAATCTACTTCCTAACAGTAACGAGATAGTATCTGGCCTGAAAGCGAAGTTTTATTCTAAAATAATGTTCTGGGGAAGCATATTAGCCAGCTGCGCATTCATACTGATTTACAGTATATTTTCTATTAGCAGATATCATTCAACTTATCAGGAAACTCTTAAATTCAATGAGCAAAATAAAACTTATCTGGAAAAACAAAAGGTATTTAACGATATAAGCGCTGA